>CAYYHO010000064.1:0-7942 GCA_964471725.1 uncultured Methyloversatilis sp.
GGAGGAAGTGGCCTATGTGCCGCTGGCCGAAATGCTGGAGATCGAGGCCTTCGACGAGGCGACCGTCAATGAGTTGCGCGAGCGTGCCCGCAACACCTTGCTGACCGAGGCGATCGTCAACGAGGAAGAGTTGGGCAAGGTTGCCGATGACCTGCTCAATCTCGAAGGCATGGACCGGCAACTGGCCGCCGAGCTGGCCAGGCACGAGATCACCGACCGCGACGGCCTTGCCGACCTGGCGGTGGATGAGTTGATGGAAATGACGAATATCGATGAGGAGCGTGCCAAGGCCTTGATTACGGTTGCTCGTGCTCACTGGTTCGCCGATGAAACTGCGTAAGGAGGCGGCATGTCCACCCAGATGAGTGTTTCCCAGTTTGCCGCGGAGTTGAAAATGCCTCCGCGGGCATTGATCGAGCAGCTGGCCAAGGCCGGTGTGGAGAAGAACGCCAGCAGCGATACGCTGACCGAGCAGGACAAGACCCGCTTGCTGGAATTCCTGCGCAAGTCGCACGGCGAAACGGCGCCCAAGGCCAAGATCACCCTGACGCGCAAGCAGACTACCGAAATCAAGGCGGCCGATTCGTCCGGCAAGTCGCGCACGATCCAGGTCGAGGTGCGCAAGAAGCGCACCTTCGTCAAGCGCGATGCCGAGGCGGCTGTTGAAGCGCCGCCGGTCGAGGAGCCGCTTGTCCCGGCAGCGCCCGTAGTCGTGGTGGATGCGGAACAGGCCGCCCTGCGTGAGCAGGAAGCCCGTCGGCAGGCCGAGCTGGCGGCGATCCAGGCCGCCGAACTGAAGGAGAAGCAAGAACGCGAAGCCCGCGCCCGCGCCGAAGCCGAGGCCCGCCTCGCCCAACAGAAGGCGCAGATCGAGGCTGCGGAAGAGAAAAAATCCGCCGCGCCCGTGGCAGCGGAAGCGGCCGCCGCCGATGGCGTTTCCGGCACCTTGCACAAGCCGACCGGCAAACCGGCGACCGCTCCCCGCAAGGCTGAAAAGAAAACCGGCGGCAAGGCTGCACCCGTACTGAAGAGCGAGGCCGACCGCAGTCGGCGTGGCGGCCTCAAGACGCGCGGCGACACCGGCGGCGGCACCGCCGGCTGGCGCGGCGGCCCCAAGCAGGGCGGGCGTCAGGGCCGTCACCATGTCGAGGAGCGTCCCGCACCCCAGGTGGTTGAACAGGTGGTGCGCGAAGTGCATGTGCCCGAGACCATCTCGGTAGCCGATCTGGCGCACAAGATGTCGCTCAAGGCGACCGAAGTCATCAAGGCGCTGATGAAGATGGGCATGATGGTGACCATCAATCAGCACCTCGACCAGGAAACGGCCATGATCGTGGTCGAGGATCTCGGCCACAAGGCGTTCGCCGCCAAACTGGACGATCCCGACGCTTTCCTCGACGAGACTCAGGCCGAGCAGCAGGATGTCAAGTTGCTGCCGCGTGCGCCGGTGGTGACCGTGATGGGCCACGTCGATCATGGCAAGACCTCCCTGCTCGATTACGTCCGCCGTACCAAGGTGGCTGCCGGGGAGGCCGGCGGCATCACCCAGCACATTGGCGCCTATCACGTCGAGACGCCGCGCGGCATGCTGACCTTCCTCGATACTCCGGGCCACGCCGCCTTTACCGCGATGCGGGCGCGCGGCGCCAAGGCGACCGACATCGTCATCCTGGTGGTGGCGGCGGATGACGGCGTGATGCCGCAGACCAAGGAGGCCATCCATCATGCCCAGGCGGCCAAGGTGCCGCTGGTGGTGGCGATGACCAAGATCGACAAGCCGGAAGCCAATCCCGAGCGCGTACGCCAGGAACTGGTGGCCGAGGGCGTGGTGCCCGAAGAGTATGGCGGCGATGTGCCCTTCGTGCCGGTCTCCGCCAAGACGGGCGAAGGCGTCGACGCCTTGCTGGAGAACGTGTTGCTGCAGGCCGAGGTGCTCGAATTGAAGGCGGCGCAGGACGCGCTGGCCAAGGGCCTCGTCATCGAGGCGCGCATCGACAAGGGCAAGGGCCCGGTGGCCACGGTGCTGGTGCAGTCGGGCACGCTGAAGCGCGGCGACGTGCTGCTGTGCGGCCAGGTGTTCGGTCGCGTGCGGGCCATGCTGGACGAAACCGGACAGCCCATCGAGGCTGCCGGACCGTCGATTCCGGTCGAGATCCAGGGCCTGTCCGATGTGCCTTCCGCCGGCGACGAAGCGATGGTGCTGGCCGACGAGAAGAAGGCGCGCGAGATCGCCCTGTTCCGCCAGGGCAAGTTCCGCGATGTGCGCCTGGCCAAGCAGCAGGCAGCCAAGCTCGAGAACATCTTCGACCAGATGGGCGAGGAGGAAGTCAAGACGCTGGCGCTGATCATCAAGTCCGACGTGCAGGGTTCGCAGGAGGCCCTGGCCCAATCGCTGCTAAAGCTGTCCACCGACGAGGTCAAGGTGAATGTCATCCATGCCGCGGTCGGCGGCATTTCGGAGTCCGACGTCAACCTGGCCCAGGCCTCGAAGGCCGTCATCATCGGCTTCAACACGCGTGCCGATGCCGGCGCGCGCAAGGCGGCGGAAAACTTCGGGGTCGACATCCGCTACTACAACATCATCTACGATGCCGTCGACGAGGTGAAGGCGGCCCTGTCCGGCATGTTGGCGCCCGAGAAGCGCGAGAACACGCTCGGCCTGGTCGAGATCCGCCAGGTCTTCCGCGTGCCCAAGGTGGGCGCGGTGGCGGGCTGCATGGTGCTCTCCGGGGTCGTCAGGCGCGGCGCCCAGGTGCGGCTGTTGCGCGACAACGTGGTCATCCACACCGGCGAACTCGAGTCGCTCAAGCGCTTCAAGGACGATGTGCGCGAGGTCAAGGAAGGTTTCGAGTGCGGCCTGTCTTTGAAGAATTACAACGACATCGACACCGGCGACCAGCTCGAGATATTCGAGATCCAGGAAGTCGCTCGTACGCTGTAAGGAAATAGTCGGCGATGGCGGGACGGCAGCAGGGGCATGGGTTTTCGCGCGGCGAGCGCGTGGCGGAGCAGATCCGCCGCGACCTCGTCGAATTGCTGCGCCAGGTGAAAGACCCGCGCGTGATGCATCTGCTGCCGCTGGTCACCCTTACCGACATCGAACTCAGCCCCGACTACGCGCAGGCGAAGGTGTTCTACACGTCCATGGCCGGAGCCGAGCACGCTGCGGAGATCGACAGGGGGCTGGCGCATGCGGCCGGTTTTTTGCGGCGCGAACTGGGCCGCCGCCTGCACATCCACCACATCCCGGAACTGCATTTCGTTTTCGATGCCTCCGTCGAGCGCGGCAGCCGCTTGTCGCAGCTGATCGACGCGGTCGTCGAATCCGACAAGCAGCGCAGTGAATAAGCCCCGCAGGCCGCCCCGCCGCAAGGTCGATGGGGTGCTGCTGCTGGACAAGCCCAGCGGCATGAGTTCGAACGCGGCGCTGCAAAAAGCGCGCTGGCTGTTCAATGCGGCCAAGGCCGGGCATACCGGTACGCTCGACCCGCTCGCCAGCGGGCTCCTGCCCCTTTGTTTCGGCGAGGCCACCAAGTTCGCCGGCGAGTTGCTCGCTGCCGGCAAGACCTATCGGGCCACCCTGCGCCTCGGCAGCACGACGGATACCGCCGATGCCGAAGGGCAGGTACTCGAAGTACGCCCGGCGGCCGTCAGCGAAGAACAGCTGCGGCGGGTCATGGCGGATTTCGTCGGTGACAGCGAGCAGGTGCCGCCGATGTATTCCGCCCTGAAACGCGACGGCAAGCCGCTCTACGAGTATGCCCGCGCGGGCATCGAGCTCGAGCGCGCGGCGCGCCGCATCACGATCGAGCGCCTGCAACTGCTGGCGTTCGTCAGTCCCACGGCGGTCATCGAGGTGGCCTGCAGCAAGGGCACCTACGTGCGTACCCTGGCAGCGGATATCGGCGCCCGGCTCGGCTGTGGCGCGCATCTGACCGCGTTGCAGCGCACCCGCGTCGGCATGCTGGACGGGGCGCAGGCGGTGACGCTGGAAGCCGTCGAGGCGCTGCCCGCAGACCGGCGGGATGGTTTGCTGTTGCCGCCCGATGCCCTGCTTGCCGAACTGCCCGCCACGCTGCTCGGCGCAGCGGAAGCGGCGCGTCTGCTGCTGGGGCAATCGCTGCCGCGCGACGGCATGCCGTCCGGCCGGAGCCGACTTTTCGGGCCGCAGGGATTTCTCGGTGTCGGCGAATTGACCAACGACGGCCGGCTGCAGGCGAAACGCCTGATTGCGACCAACGGGTCATAGACGCCGGGTCATAGACGCCATAGGGCTGCTGCTGCACCCGGTGCAGCAACCGGGAGGTTCAGCCGCCCAGGCCCTTCAGCATCGCGCGCACGCCATCGTAATCGCCGTCCTTGATGCGGGCGAAGCCGGTGACATGTGGTCCGATGGCGCCGAGGATTTTGGCATCCCTGATGCCGATGAGCGCCTGAACGATGGCCTCGCGTTCCTGCGGCGTGATTTTGGGCGAGGCGCAGAGCGGAAATTGCGGGATGTTGGGCGAGGTCGCGATGATTTTCAACCCCTGGCTGCTGTACTTCTCGGCGACCGAGAGCATCAGGCCGCCGCCGTCGTAATCCTTGGCGAGCACCGCCTTGGCGACATTGTCGTGGCTGCCGACGAAGGCATGGTCTGCGAGATCCCCGATGCCGATGGCGGCTTCCTTGAGCATGAATTCCGGCATGGCCTTGCTGCCCGTCGACAGGGCGTCGCCGAAGGCGAATCGCTTGCCGCGCAATTCGGCAAGCGAACCGATGCCCGAATCGGCGCGCACCACGATCGCGCTGCGGTAATAGGGCTCGCCCTTGGCCAGGGGTACCACCAGGGGTTCGACGCCGAAGCGCGCATGCGCATCCACATAGGTGCTGGGGGTCTGATAGGAAATCAGGGCATGCCCGCTGCCGAGGTCTTCAATGGCCTGTTCGTAGTTCTCGCCGAGCCGGATGAACAGCTTGCGACCGAGCAGGCCGCCGAGAAACTCGCACAGCGGGGTGAATGCGCGGTTCATGGTCAGCGCGTCTTCGGTCGGCACCAGGCCGAGGAAGCCGAGATCGAAACTGTCCAGCCGTTTTTCGAGCTCGCGCGAAACCTGGTTGAGGCCCGCGGCGCTCTGGCGCGAACGCACGGTGCGTGACTGGGTGTCGGCAGCGAGCTTGGCGATGCGCTCGACGTTCCGGGTCATTTCGGTGATGGTCGCCGATTGCTGCTCCGTTGCTGCGGCAATCTGGTGAATCATGTCATTGACGTCGGTAACGCTGGCGCTCACCAGGTCGAGTGAGGTCTTGGTGGTGTTGGTCTGTCCGACGCTCGCCCGGACCAGTTCGCGGCCCTTGTCCATGGCCGTTGAAACATCGCTGGTCAACTCATGGTTGCGGCCTATCGTGTCGGTGATCTCGCGGGTCGACTTGCGCGTGATTTCCGCCAGCTTGCGCACCTCGTCGGCAACGACGGCAAAACCGCGGCCGTGCTCGCCGGCGCGTGCCGCCTCGATGGCCGCGTTGAGCGCCAGCAGGTTGGTCTGCTCGGCAATGTCGTTGATCACCTTGACGATCTGGCTGATGTCGTCGGAGGCCTGGCGCAACTCGGTCATCGCCTGGTTGGCGCGCTCGAACAGCGATGCGATCTCATTCACCGAGCGGACCACCGAGGCGATGTTCTGCATGCTGTCGGCATTCGCCTGGGCGATGTTCTGCGAGTTGGCGAACGTTCTCGACGCGTTGCGCGCGATCTCGTCGGTGGCGATGTTCACCTGTGCCATGGCCGAGGCCAGGTCATTGCTCTCCTTGGCCTGATGTTCGGCATGTTGGTGCACCTGTTCGGAAGTGACCATCAGGGACTGGCTTACGAGCAGTGCCTGGTTGGCGCGATTCGAGGCTTCGCCGACCAGTTCGGTAATCT
Organism: uncultured Methyloversatilis sp.; assembly: GCA_964471725.1. Classification (GTDB taxonomy): domain Bacteria; phylum Pseudomonadota; class Gammaproteobacteria; order Burkholderiales; family Rhodocyclaceae; genus Sulfuricystis. Next base: position 5,903 of record CAYYHO010000064.1, read on the forward strand.
GCGCACCGTACCGGTTGATGGCTTGTACCAGCGGCTTCAGGAATTCGCTGCAGTCCGTCAGCGGCAGGTTGATGTCGCGCTCGATGGAGGCCTCGAGCTGGGCGGCCAGCCGGCTGGCGACGCGGCGGGCGCACAGCAGGACGCTGCCGATGAATACCGCAGCGGCTACGGCAACCCCCGCCAGAAGTGCAGCGAACTGCGCGGGCAACAGCAGGCTTGCCGATGCCGCGAGACCGCCGGCGACCAGTGCGCCGATCCCCACAAGCAGATTACTTGACATGCATGTCCCCTTGTCAGGTCAAGAAGTTCAAGCGCACATGGATGTGGAACCTGGTTGCGCCGGAACGCAGTGCATGACTACCCAGAACGCCGGAAATTATACGTGGATGCCGGCCTGGCGGGTTGTCAACGCAGCTTCTGTCAGTAACGAAAGTTAGCGTGCCCGGCGCCGCGGCAATGCAGGGAGACGATCAACAACTGACTGATTCGTATATAATCCCCCCCTCTTTTTTCTGTGGGTGCATTGCTCTATCAAACCGGGGCGGCGCCCGATTCATCAACCCTGCGTTTGAGAGAAAGAACCATGGCCATTAATACTGCCGACAAGGCAAAGATTGTTACCGATTTCCAGCGTGCCAAAGGCGACACCGGCTCACCCGAAGTACAGGTTGCCCTGCTGACCGCGCGCATCAACGACCTCACCGGTCACTTCAAAGAGCACGTCAAGGATCACCATTCCCGTCGCGGCCTCCTCAAGATGGTGAGCCAGCGCCGCAAGATGCTCGACTACCTCAAGGGCAAGAACGCCGACAGCTATCGTGCGCTGATCGCGCGTCTCGGCCTCCGCAAATAAACCTGCCGGATCGCGCCGTGCGCGAATCCGGACCGCTTCGCCGGTACAGCCGCAGGCTGTACCGGCTTCCTTATCGAGAGGAATTGCTGTGCTGACACCCATCAAGAAAAGCTTTGCCTACGGCGCACACACCGTGACGCTGGAAACTGCCGAGATTGCCCGCCAATCCACCGGCGCCGTGCTCGTCAATGTCGATGACACCGTTGTGCTCGCCACCGTGGTCGCCAAGGACGTCGCCAAGGCGGGGCAGGATTTCTTCCCGCTGACGGTCGATTACGTCGAGAAGGTTTACGCTGCCGGACGCATTCCCGGCGGCTTCTTCAAGCGCGAGGGGCGCCCCTCCGAGAAGGAGATCCTGACTTCGCGCCTGATCGACCGTCCGATCCGTCCCTTGTTCCCGGATGGTTTCTACAATGAAGTGCAAGTGATCGTCCATGTGCTGTCGAGCAATCCCGAAGTCGATCCGGATATTCCGGCGATGCTCGGCGCTTCGGCTGCCCTGGCGATTTCCGGAATTCCCTTCAGCGGCCCGATCGGCGCCGCCCGCGTCGGTTACATCGGCGGCCAGTACGTGTTGAACCCCACCTTCAGCCAGCTGCTCGACAGCCAGTTGAACCTGGTCGTCGCGGGTACGCAGGCGGCGGTGCTGATGGTTGAATCGGAAGCGCACCAGTTGTCCGAGGAAGTCATGCTGGGCGCCGTGGTGTTCGGCCACGAACAGATGCAGGCCGCGATCAACGCCATCAACGAACTCGTCGAGGTGGCCGGCAAGCCCGAGTGGGACTGGCAGCCGCCGGCGCGCGACGAGGCCCTGATCGCCAAAATCGCAGCGCTCGTCGAAGCCGATCTGCGCGACGCCTATCGCGTCACCAGCAAGCAGGCGCGCACGCAGAAATGCCGCGAAGCGACGCAAAAAGCCATCGATGCGATCTGCACCGGCGAGGGTGCGCCTGATGCCATCGCTGTCGGCAACCTGATTTTCGAACTCGAAGCCAGGATCGTGCGCAGCCAGATCCTCAACGGCGAGCCGCGCATCGACGGCCGCGACACCCGTACCGTGCGCCCCATCGTCATCCGTCACGGCGTGCTGGCGCGCACCCATGGCTCCGCCTTGTTCACGCGCGGCGAGACGCAGGCGCTGGTGATCGCCACGCTGGGCACCGGCCGCGACGAGCAGATCATCGACG
>CAYYHO010000065.1:0-7932 GCA_964471725.1 uncultured Methyloversatilis sp.
TGCCAGCACAACCTGAATTACTGGACCTTCGGCGACTACCTCGGCATCGGCGCCGGCGCCCACTCCAAGATTTCCGGTCATGCAGGCATCCGGCGCGAAGCGCGTCCGCGCCATCCGCGCGACTACCTGGCCGACCCGCTGACGCGGCGCTGGCAGGCCGTGGCCCCGGAAGCCCTGCCAGGCGAATTCATGATGAACGCGCTGCGCCTGACCGCCGGCGTGCCGCAATCGCTATTCACCGAACGCACCGGCCTGCCGCTCGCCGCCATCGAAAAGTCAGCGCTGGCCGAGTCTTCCAATGCGCGGCATCAAGGATTACTCGACACCACGCAAGGAATGCTGCGGCCGACGGAGAAAGGCCGACGCTTTCTCAACCGCCTGCTGGCCGAATTTCTCGACTGATCCCGCTCATTCCTGCAGCGGCACGATGTCGCCGGGGCGCAGACAGATCGTCACACCCACCCCGGCGGCAACGCCGTAGCGGCGCACCGCGCGCACCGGCAGGCGCATCTGCACGCGCACCGCCGCCAGCCCTGCCGGCCGCAGCCAGACCAGCGCTTCGGCGCCGAGTTCGATCACCTCATCGACCGTCGCCGCCACCGGATTGTCGAGCAGTTCGGCGCCCGGCTTGTCGGGGCGCGAAAGCAGGACGTTGATGGGCAGCACCGCCCAGCGCAGTTCGCTGCCGGTGCCGGCTGATTTTTCCGGCAGCGGGGCATCGACGCGCAAGGTATGCGGCCCCCAGCCCAGCATCAGGCTGCCGTCCGGCGCGGCCGGCAGGACGCGGGCCGCAAAGATGTTCGGAATGTCGAGCAGGCGCGCCGCCTCCACCGTGGCCGGGCGGGTCAGCACCTCGAAGGTGCTGCCGGACTGCACCAGCCGACCGCCATGCAGCAACATCAGGTGCGTGGCCAGTTGCGCCGCGTCGTCCAGGTCGTGGGTGACCATCAGCACGGTGGTGCGCAACTGCCTGTGGAGGCGCAGCAGTTCCACGTAGAGGCGCTTGCGCGTGCTGCGGTCGACGGCGGAGAACGGTTCGTCGAGCAGCAGCACCGCGGGGGCGCGGGCGATGGCCCGCGCGAGCGCCACCCGCTGCTTCTGCCCGCCGGACAACTCGTGCGGATAACGTTGTTCCAGACCGCCGATGTGGGCGAGCTCGATGCATTCGAGCGCCCGCTGCCGTCGTGCCGCAGGGACGAGGTGCACCAGCGCCGCCTCGACATTGCCCTGCACGCTGAGGTGCGGGAACAGGCCGTAGTGCTGCGAGACGAAGCCGATCGGCCGCGCGCGCGTCGGCAGGTGCAGCGTAGCGTCGTCCCAGACCGCGTCGCGCAGTACGATGCGCGCGGACCGAGTCCGCAACAGGCCGGCGATGGCGCGCAGGATCGAGGTCTTGCCGCTGCCCGAAGGGCCGACCAGCGCCGTTATCTGGCCTTCGGGAATTTCCGCGGCGAAATCGAGCAAAGGTGCGTCGTGGCGCAGTTCGAATTTCAAACTCATGCCGCGCGCCGTTTCATCAGCCGCGCCGCCAGGCCGTAGCTGACCGCGATGGTGAGCAGGGAAATGAGCAGCAGCAGGGCCGACATCGCGCCGGCGGCCGCGTGGTCGAAGGCCTGCACCTTGTCGTAGATCGAGATCGCCACCGTCTGCGTCTCGCCGGGGATGTTGCCGCCCACCATCAGCACCACGCCGAACTCGCCGAGGGTATGGGCGAAGGTCATGACGGCGGCGGAGAGGATGCCGGGCCAGGCGAGCGGCAGTTCGATCATGCGGAAGGACTGCCAGAAGCCCAGGCCGCAGCATTGCGCGGCCTCGCGGATGTCGGGCGCGATGGCCTCGAAGGCGCGCTGCATGGGCTGCACCGCGAAGGGGATGTTGAACACCACGGAAGCGACGACGAGGCCGCTGAAGCTGAAGGCCAGCCCCTGCCCGAACAGGGCCTCGAACCACTGGCCGAAGGGCGACTGATTGCCCATGGCAACCAGCAGGTAATAGCCGATCACCGTCGGCGGCAGCACCAGGGGCAGGGCCAGCAGGCCCTCGATCCAGGGCTTGCCCCGAAATTCGGTCACCGCCAGCCAGCGGGCGGTGAACAAGGCGAGCGGCAGCAGCACCGCCAACGTCGCCAGCGCCAGCTTGGCTGACAGGATGAAGGCGATCCAGTCCATCAGTCCTGGCCGGGCAGCACGAAGCCGTAGCGCTCGAAGATCGCGCGCGCGGCCGGCTGCTGCAGGTAGGCATGGAACAGGCGTGCGGTTTCACCGGCCTTCTTCGTCAGCACCATGCGCTGGCGCAGCGGTTCGCCGGCATGCCACTCGGCCGGCAGGGTGACGAAGCGACCGAGCCGGGCCACTTCCGGCGCCTTGCTCAGCGACAGCGCGACGATGCCGCCCTGGCTGGAACCGGAGGCGGCGAACTGCATCGCCTGGGCGGCGTTTTCACCCAGCACCAGGCGCGGCTCGAGCGCCGCCCAGAGGCCGGCATGCTGCAGCACTTCGCGTGCCGCGCGGCCATACGGCGCATGCTCGGGATTGGCAATGGCAAAACGCTTCAGGCGTCCATCGGCGAGCGCCGCCCGCAGACCGGCGAGGTCGGCATCGGGCACGAGCGGCGAGCCATGCGGCACGAACAGCACCACCCGGCCGATGGCGTAACGCACGCCGCGATCCTGCGTCAGTCCCTTGTCGGCGAGCCGGAAGATGAAATTTTCGTCGGCCGAGAGGAACAGTTCGAAAGGCGCACCCTGTTCGATCTGGTGCGTGAAGTTCCCTGACGAGCCGAAGGCAATCCTGACCTCGCGGCCGGTGTCCTGCTTGAAGCGCACGGCGATCTCGGCGAGCGCGAACTTGAGGTCGGCGGCGGCGGCAATCGGCGGGACGTCCGCAGCATGAACGACCAGCGAGAATACCCAGGCCATCAGCCCGAACAGACCATGCAGACGTTTCATGCGCCACCCCCTTTGCCATCGATCTCTGCATCGAAATCACAGCCCATGCCCGCCGCGATCCAGCGCCGGCAGGCGCGGCTGGCGAGCGCAGCGAAACTGCGCGGCAGCCAGCGCAACTGGCGGGCCGGATCAATGACCATGCCGCACACGTAACGCCTGTCAGCGGCGTTCCAGTTCAAGGCCGGACAGGCGCCGGCACGATGGCCCAGCCACAGCCGGCTGACCGGACAGGGCGCGGCGGCGCAGCAGGCGCCGCAGCCGTTGCAGGGCGCCCCGCAAGGCGGCTTGTCGGGTGCGGCAGCATGCAGCGCGATGGTCTCAGGCACGCTTGAACAGCAGGTCCCAGACGCCATGGCCGAGTCGCAGGCCGCGCGCCTCGAATTTGGTCTGCGGCCGCCAGTCCGGCCGTGGCGCAAACGCCGGCGCGGTATTGGCGAGCAGCGGCTCGGCACTCAACACCGCAAGCATCTGCTGCGCGTACTCCTCCCAGTCGGTCGCGCAGTGCAGGTAGCCGCCCGGCGCGAGGCGCGAGGCCAGCAGGGCGACGAAGGCAGGCTGGATCAGGCGACGCTTGTGATGGCGTTTCTTCGGCCAGGGGTCGGGGAAATAGACGTGGATGCCGGCCAGCGCAGCCGGCTGGATCATGTCGCGCACCACCTCGACGGCGTCATGCTGGATGACGCGCAGATTGGCCAGTTCGCGCGTGGCGATTTCCTTCAGCAGGCTGCCGACGCCCGGCGTATGCACCTCGATGCCGAGGTAGTCGTTCTCCGGGTGGGCAGCGGCGATGCGCGCCGTGGTCTCGCCCATGCCGCAGCCGATCTCCAGGATTGCGGGAGCCGTCCTGCCGAACACGGCAGCCAGATCGAGCGGCGCCGCGGCGTAAGGCAGCCCGAAGCGCGGCATGCCTTCGGCATGATGGCGCTGTTGCGCGGCGGACACCCGCCCCTGGCGCAGCACGTAGCTGCGGATATGCGCGCCCTGCTCGGGAACCGGATTGTCGGAATTCACTTGGCGGCTTTCGGGCGTGCCCGGCTGTCATCGCGCTGCAGCGCTTCCAGGATGTCGGCATGCCGGCGCGCGAGGTCGTAACGCGGCTGCGCCAGGGCTTCGGCCAGCGAGGCGCAGGCTGCAGCCAGGGTTTCCGGCGCCAGCGCCAGCTTTGGTTGGAGGCCAATGGCGCCGGACACGACCGGCGGCGCCAGGTCTTCACGGCCGAAATAGTGGCGCCCCAGCAGGCGCCCGGCTGCCTGGATCTGCGCCTGTTCGCGTTCCTGCCAGTCGACCCAGGCTTCAGCCGCCTGCAGCCGGCCACTCTCCGCACAGGCCAGCGCCAGCACGCGCGCGCCGTGGGCGACGCCCCAGAGCAGTTGTGCGGCAAGAATTTCAGGCTGGTCGAAAGCGTAGCCACTCGGCGGCGCCGTCCTGCCATCCGCTACGGCGAGGAGAGCGTCTTTTGCTCGACCGCCTTGTAGCGCAGTTGCTTCACCAGCGCCGACTTCTTCGGCACTAGCAGGCGGAGAAAGCGCCATCAGCAGGCAACACAGCAGCGTTTGCGCAGGGCCGCCCCAAGCAAATGCGGCACGCGCCGCCAGGCGCAAACCGCTCCATCGCCTGTACGGAGTGCCCCGTAACAGACGAGCGCAGCGAGCACGAAATAACCCCCCGCGAGGGGGGCGAAGGGGGGCGGGCGTAATCAACTTCCGATCAGGCCGCCGGTGGGTGAACTCGGGCTGGCGGCATAGAGCTTCTTCGCCATGCGCCCGGCGAGGAAGGCCTCGCGCCCGGCCTCGACGGCCTTCTTCATGGCGCCGGCCATCAGCACGGGATTTTGCGCGCCGGCGATCGCGGTGTTCATCAGCACGCCGTCGCAGCCCAGTTCCATGGCGATGGCCGCATCCGAGGCGGTGCCCACGCCGGCATCGACCAGCACCGGCACCTTGGCGGCATCGATGATGAGCTTGAGGTTCCACGGATTGAGGATGCCGAGTCCGGAACCGATCAGCGAGGCAAGCGGCATCACCGCCACGCAGCCGATGCTTTCGAGCAGTTTCGCCTGGATCGGGTCGTCCGAGCAGTACACCATCACCTGGAAGCCTTCCTTGACGAGCGTTTCGGCCGCCTTGAGGGTTTCCGGCATGTTGGGAAACAGGGTTTGCGGATCGCCCAGCACCTCCAGCTTGACCAGACTGTGGCCGTCGAGCAGCTCGCGCGCCAGCCGCAGGGTGCGCACGGCTTCCTCTGCGGAGTAGCAGCCGGCGGTATTCGGCAGATAGGTGTAGCGGTCGGGCGGCAGCGCCTCGAGCAGCGAGGGCTGGCCGGGTTCCTGACCGATGTTGGTGCGTCGGATGGCAACCGTGACGATGGCCGCGCCGCTGGCCTCGACGGCACGCCGCGTCTCGTCGAAATCCTTGTATTTGCCGGTGCCGACCAGCAAACGGGAGGAATACGCCTTGCCGGCGATGGTGAGCATGTCTGCCATGGGGAAACTCCGAGAAAAGAATCAGCCGCCGCCGACGGCGACGACGATTTCAAGCCGGTCGCCCGCTGCCAGCGGCGTCACGGCATGCCGGCTTTTCGGCACGATCTCGCCGTTTTTTTCGACAGCCAGGCGCTTGCCGGCCAGCCCCTCGCTTTCCAGCAGGGCGGCGACCGTCAGCGGCGCGGCGAACCGCCGCGCGGCCCCGTTGATGGTGATTTCAAGCATGGCCGATGTTACCACGCGGGTACTTCTGCCCTGCTTACTCCCCTTCTGCCACGGCGCTCTCGTAGTGCCAGTCGAACGAGCCGGATACGCCCCAGAACAGCCGATCGCGGGTTGCGCCGAAATCATGCAAATGCCCGGCAATGGCCTGCCCCTGTTCGCCGTCGATCACCGACAGCTCCGGCTGGAAGTACAGGCGCCGGACCAGGGTATCGCCACGCACCTCGCCGATCTGGCAGGCAATGCCGGTTCCGGCCTGCTGCTTTTTCTCGGCCAGTTGGGCCAGGCTGTCCAGCAACTCGGCGCGCTTTGCCTGCAGCTTCTGCAGGGGCGCCAGGATCTCCTGCCAGTTGCGCATCTGCGCGGCATAGGTCGCCTGCGTCTTGCGCCAATGGGCTTCCTGCTGCGGGGACAGGACGGCGCCGCCCTTGCTGATGGTGGCAGCCAGTGCCAGGAACTGTTTGAAGCCGTTATCGGCGAGCATCTGCGCCTTTCTGGCCTCTTGCATGGCGATCTGCGTCTCGACCTGCTGGAACTCCTGGTCGAGTTCCGCCACCGTCCGGTTGTGCTGGGCGAAGTCCGGCAGCAGCAGCGAGACGATGGTCTCGATGCTCTTGCGCGCCCCGCTCTTGGCGACATGGATCTGCTTGCCGGCAACCGCGCAGCCTTCGGCCAGTTCGATGCCCACCTGCTCGGCCAGGATGGTGCAGTTGACGGCATGGTCGATGGTCACCTGGCTGCCGATGAGGGTGCTGCCCTCGGCGAAACCGACATGGATCTCGCCGCCGCGCGCCGTCAGCACCGCGCGCGAAGCGCGCCCCTCCACCCGGATGCTGCCGCCCGGGCTGTCCACCTGGCCGCCGGCGATGCAGGCCTTGAGCAGCACCCGCCCGCCGCGCGACAGGATGTTGCCGAACACATCGGCAAAGAAGGTCATGTTGCGGCCTTCGACGACGCGCCGCTCCTGAACCTCGCCATGCTCCTCGAATTCGTCGCCGGTCAGCGACACGTCGCCGGTGGTGCGCATGCTGACGCCTTCGCGGCTGACGATCTTTTCGGTTACCGAGATCTGGTGGCTCTGCTTGTCGATGTGCAGGAAACCATCGATCGCCGAAACGATGAACTCGCCGTCGGCGCCGCGCTCGACGCGCGTCCCCGGTCCGGCTTGCGCATCGAGTTCGAAATCCTTCGGGAGGGCCGGCTCGAGCAGCAATCCCGTCACGCTGCGGCCGGGCTTGCCCAGTTCGCGGGGGATCTTTTTCAGCAGGCGCACGTCCGCGGTGATTTGCGGAAAGCGGTTCTTGAAATGGCGCAGATCCATGCGGCCATTCGGCAGGATCTGCGGCGCATTGTCGCGATGCAGGGCGGTGGTCTGCTCCGCAATGCCGGCATCCTGGCCCTGGGTGGGCTCGACGCCGCGGGCGATCTCGACGCGCGCCGCCTGAGTGTCGTTGATCGCCGCACGGATGCGCGCGACATCGAGGTTGAAGCGCACGCCTTTCTCCCACAGGGCGGCAATGAATTCGTCGACATCCAGCCGGGTGGGCACGCTGCGCTTCCTGATCTCCTCGCCGACCACTTCGCTGCTGCCGTCCTCGTCCGGCGGGCCATAGATCGGCACCCTTTCGTCCACGGTGATGGTCACCGGCGCGAACAGGTATTCGGCCTTGCTCTTGTCGGGTGAGATTTTTATGGCGTGGTACAGCGCCCGCCGCTCCGCCGGAAAGGGAACGATATCGGCGGCCAGCCTGACCGCGCCGCCTTTCAATGCCGACTGGTTGTAGAGCAGGGCCTGGAACGTGGGGTAATCGAGATCGACAAAGCGCGCGGAAACGAAGACGCGCTCGATGAAGGTGGCAAAGGTGCGCTCCTCGGCGACCTGCGGATCGACAAACAGGCCCGCCGGACGGCGCTCGACGAAGGCCGGCAGCAGCACTTCGCCTTCCCTGAGGTCGGCCATGCTGCCCACCGCGCTCGGCGGTGGCGCTGCCGGCGGATTTCCGGTGTCGGCAGCGCCTGCCTTCGCCTGCAGCCCCGCCTGGCCCGCCTCGATTTCGCTCATGCGCGTCCTGTTTTTCCTTTATGCATACATTGCCCGCCCCCTGCAAGTATCGCTAGAATGACGACGATACGCAATCGCGCGGGTGTCGTATAACGGCATTACCTTAGCTTCCCAAGCTAAAGAAGAGGGTTCGACTCCCTTCACCCGCTCCACGCGCCCAGCTCGGATTGGTCGTATGAGGAGCCCTTCATGGACGTTTCCGATCGCATTACCATCAAT
>CAYYHO010000066.1:0-7896 GCA_964471725.1 uncultured Methyloversatilis sp.
GACAGCCAGAAGGTGCTCGACCGCCTCAATGCCCGCGTCAAGCCGACCGACCTGTTCCAGTTCGGCCTGATCCCCGAATTCGCCGGCCGCCTGCCGATCGTCGCCCGCCTGCAGCCCCTGTCGCGCGAGACGCTGGTTCGCATCATGACCGAACCGCGCCACTCGATCGTCAACCAGTTCCGCGCCATTTTCCACCACGAAGGCGTCGAGCTGAAGATCGAGGCGCCGGTATTCGAGCAGATCGCCGACCTGGCCATGGAGTACAAGGTCGGCGCGCGCAGCCTGCGCGGCATCTTCGAGGAACTGCTCACCCCCGCGCTCTACCTGGTGCCGGATCATCCCGAGGTGCGCAAGGTCGTGTTCAGCTCATTGTTCGAGAATGCCCGCTTCCTGGGCGCGAACGCCGCTTCGGGCACGCAGTAAACCGCTATCCCGGCCGGCAGCCATTGGCCGAAATATTTGGAAGGCAATAAACTGATCCCTTTTTACGCGATCAGTCAGGGGTTTATTACGGCATGACGAGCGACAACGGTTTCAAACTGCAGTTTTCCAGCGACAACACCGCCGGGGTGTGCCCGGAGGCCCTGGCGGCCTTCAATGCGGCCAACCGGGGTTTTCTGCCTTCCTACGGCAACGACGAACTGACGCGCGCGGTGTGCGACCGCCTGCGCGCGGTGTTCGAGACCGATTGCGAGGTGTTTTTCGTCTTCAACGGCACGGCGGCCAACTCGCTGGCGCTGGCGGCGCTGACCCAGTCCTACCAGGGCGTCATCTGCACCGACACGGCCCACGTCGAAACCGACGAATGCGGCGCGCCGGAATTTTTTTCCAACGGCTCCAAGCTGCTGCTCTCGGCACATCGGCATGGCAAGCTGACGGCGCAGGGGGTGCGCGACGTCATCACGCGGCGCAGCGACATCCACTATCCGCGGCCGCGTGCCCTGACGCTGACGCAGAGCACCGAACTGGGCACCCTCTACCAGTTGGGCGAGGTGGCCGGCCTGACCCGGCTGGCGCAGGAACACGGCCTGAAATGCCACATGGATGGCGCCCGCTTCGCCAATGCGGTGGCTTCCCTCGGCTGCGCGCCGGCCGACATCACCTGGCGCGCCGGCATCGATGTGCTGTGTTTCGGCGGCACCAAGATGGGCCTGCCCAGCGGCGAGGCGATCGTCTTTTTCGACCGCGCGCTGGGCGAGGAATTCGCCTACCGCTGCAAGCAGGCTGGCCAGCTGGCCTCGAAAATGCGCTTCCTGTCGGCGCCCTGGCTGGCCATGCTGGAGGACGACACCTGGCTGCGCCATGCACGCCACGCGAACGCCATGGCGCGGCGCCTGGCCGAGCGGCTCTCCGCCATTCCGGGCGCCGAGGTGCTGCTGCCCACCGAGGCCAACGGCGTCTTCGTCAACCTGCCCGATTCCGCCGTCGCCGCGCTGCGCGCCGCCGGCTGGGTGTTCTACACTTTCATCGGCGGCGGCGCCCGCTTCATGTGTTCCTGGGCGACGCAGGAGGATGCCGTCGATGCGCTCGCCACGGACATGCGCAAAGTTCTTGCCTAGCGGCCGAACAGGCCTTTGATCACGTTGAGCGGATTGACGTCGCCCAGTCCGGCGGCGCCTTCCTTCGGCGGTGCGGCGGCCGCTTCGCGGCCCGGCTGGCTGCCCGTCGGGGCGTCCATGCCGAGCATGGTCATGCCGGTGGATTTGATGCGCACGCGCACCGCCCACTCCGGATTCCAGGGCGCCTTGGGATCGGCCGGCCGCGGCGGGTGGGCCAAATTGAGCTCGGGGCCATAGGCGATCATGCGCACCATGGCGCCCTCGACGCCGGCGAAGACGCCGGCCGGGATGGCGCAGCGCGTGACGGCGGGCGGCAGCACCACCTTCTCGCCGATCAGCTTGCCGACCATGGCGGGCGACAGGTAGTCCTGCAGGCCCCAGCCCGGATCGGGCTGTTCGCTCGAACTCCAGAAGATCATGTCGGCCTCGGCGCGGCTGCCCATCGCCGACAGAAAGTAGCCGAGTGCCGTCGGCGTGGCCTGCCAGGCCACCGGCACCGCCGCCTTGCCATCGCCGGGCGCCGTCATGTTCATCTTCGGCATGAAGTCGTGGCTGTCCTTCAGGGCAAAGCGCAGGCCGGCCGGCACGCCCTCGCCGCTGACGCCGTGTTCGCCGGTCAGGCTCGCATCGCGGGGGACGCGCTGGCGGTCGCGCTCGTTCGGCCAGATGGCGCGGCCGGCCACGGCCTTGGCGCCGCGATCCGGCGCGAAGCGGCCGGTCATGAAGCGGGCGAATTCCTCCGGCCCCGCCTTGGCGAAATCGATGATGCGCGGCTGGCCGGGCCGTATGCTGTCCCCGCAGCCCCAGTAGAACAGCAGGCGCCCTTTCGGCTTTTCGAGTTCCCCGCCTTCGTCCCGGCCGGGTTCGCTGCGCCCGGCCTGCACCGGCAGCAGCGGCAGACTGGCGCCCATGGCCATGCCGGGGGGAATGGCGTGACTGCCTTCGGCGCCCTGCGGCTTGTTGCGCGTATGCAGCGCGCTGTCGAGCCACTTGCCCGGCGCGCCGGCGCCCATTTTGGTGGCGCCGAACATGCCCCCGAACATGCCGCCGAGACCGGCATCCATCTCGCCCATGCCGGGCATGGACAGGTTGCTGGTGGCGACATCCATCCAGAATTGCGCCATCGGCGGCTTGGTCTGCGCCAGGGTGGCGCCGGCAGGCAGGAACAGAAGGGCGGCGCAGGCCGCGAGGGGACGCAGTGGCATGGCAGGCTCCCAGGCAAAAGAATGCTGACGTACTCCAAGCGCCGACGCCTGTGCGGGGCAGGACTGTTTGCTGCGGCGCGGCTTGCATGCCTCCCGTCGCGGGGGACTTGGCCCCGGATCAATGTCACGCCAGCATAGTCCCGCGCGATGCTGCTGGCAAGTGTCTTGTCATAACCCTGTCATGGCTGCGGGCATCGGGTCGGAGTGCCCGCGGGTCGGAGTGCCCGCCGCGCCCAGCACATGAGAACCAACTACAATGCAGCCGACTGTTTGACCGCTTCGACCAAATGGAGAATCGACATGGAGTTGCCGCGCTGCCGGGTTGTCAAAAAATCGCTATCGAACGTTCTGCTGCTGGCGGTGGCAGGCGCATGGCTGCCGTCCCTCGCCCGCGCCGATGCCCCGATGCAGGTCGATGATGCCGGCACGCTCGACCAGGGCGAGATGAAGCTGGAAGCCGTCTGGAGCAAGGATGCCCGGACCCGGGGGGGAGAACTGCTGTTCGGCTTCAGCCCCTTGGCCAACCTGGAACTCGAAGTGGCGCTGGCGCGTGCGCGGGACGGCAGCGCCAGCCCGGCCACCCAGCTGCGCGGCACGGGTTTCGGCGCCAAGTGGGTGCCCTACCGGAACGACACCGGCTGGTCGCTGGGCGCCCGCTTCGACCATGGGCGCACCCGCGTCACCGACCACGGAATGCCGGATCGTTTCACTGCCCGCGAGTATGCCCTCAGCGGTTTGGCGAGCTATCATTTCTCCAACGGCCAGGCGATCCACGCCAACCTCGGCGCGGTGCGGCTGAAGGCGCAGGGCAGCGCCGAAACGCTGGGCACCTGGGGCGTCGGCTACGAACTGCCGTTGCGCGAAAATCTGCAGCTTACCGCCGAGACCCTCGGCACGGAGCATTCGCGCCCCGACAAGGCGCTCGGCCTGCGCTATGCAGTCATCGAGGGCTTGAAGCTTTCCGGCGCCATCGGTCGCGGCAACGGGCGCAGTTTCGGCCAGCTGGGCGTCGCCTGGGAATTCTGAAAAAGTCGGCTCTGGCTGGACGGCATTAGCCCGAATCTTTCATCCCAAGCGTCGTGTCCAGCACCATCATCAGCGCAAAGCCCGCCATCAGGCCCAGCGTGGCCGGTGTCTGGTGGCCGTTGCGATGCGTCTCGGGGATTACTTCGTGCGAGACGACGAAGATCATCGCGCCGGCTGCCAGTCCCAGGCCGACCGGATAGGCGACCGCCAGGCCGCTCGACAGCCCGATGCCGAGCAGCGCCCCGAGCGGTTCGAGCAGGCCGCTGAGCGCCGACACCAGCACCGCAATCCCCGGCGCGAAGCCGGCGCCGCGCATCGCCAGAGCCACCGCCAGGCCTTCCGGGATGTCCTGCAGGGCGATGGCCGTCGTCAGGGGCAGGCCGACGCTCAGGTCGCCCTGCGAGAAGCTGACGCCGATCGCCATGCCCTCGGGCAGGTTGTGCAGGGCGATGGCGAAGACAAACAGCCAGATGCGGCCGCAGCGTTCGAGGCCGGGACCGCAGGGGCCACTTTTGTCATGCTCGTGCGGGGTGAAGGCATCGAGCCCCAGCATCAGCAGCACGCCGAGCGCCATGCCGAGCACCACCACGCCGGCGCCGGCGAACTTGTTGCCGAGAATTTCGCTGCCAGCCTCGAGGCCCGGCAGCAGCAGCGAGAAAGCGCTCGCTGCCAGCATCATGCCGGCGGCAAGGCCGAGCAGGCTGTCTTCCAGTCGCTGCGGCATGCTGCGCAGGACCAGCGCCGGCAGGGCGCCGAGCGCCGTGGCGGCGAAACCGGCGGCGCCGCCGAGCAGGGCATGGCGCAGCCCCGTGCCGGCTGCATCCGTCAGCTGCATGACGCTCTGCGCCAATAGCGCCAGCACGGCGAGCAAGGCCAGGCCAAGCCCCAGCGCCGCGTAGACATGCTCACGGGCATGGACGCGGAATATGGCGAGCCAGGCGGGCAATGTCTGGGCAAAGGTGGAATGCATGCGCGAACTCCTCGGTCCGATTGATTTCGATGATTATCGTACGCCGGGCATGGCCATTGATCCAATTTAACGACGCGAATTGAACAATAGGCTCCGGCTATAGGGAAAACACGCTGGCCGGAATCGATCGGCCCCATGACGCCGCGCGGGTTGCGGCCGACCGCATCGGACGGGTACTCTTATGTTCCTGACTATTGCCGAGCGGGGGCATCCTTCCATGTATCTGCGCTTTCTTGCCACCATGCTGTTGCTGCTGTCGTCCGCCGCCTGTACCGCCTCGTCGGGCAAGGCCACGCCCTGCGGCGTGCCCGGCCAATGGCTCGTCCCTGCAACGGAAGCCGGCGGCAGCGTCGCCAGGGCGGCGGAGAATCCCGTTGCGTTGCTGGAGCACATGGCGGAGCGCCAGGTGGTGCTGCTCGGCGAAGCGCACGACAGCGCCGAGGATCACCGCTGGCAATTGCATGTGCTGGCGCAGCTGCACGCGCGGCGGCCCGCCAGCGCGCTTGGACTGGAGATGTTTCCGCGCCGCCTGCAGCCGGTGCTCGACCAGTGGGTGGCCGGCGGGCTGGCGGAGCGCGAATTCCTCGAACGGGCCGAGTGGGACAAGGTGTGGGGCTTCGACGCCCGCGACTACCTGCCGCTGTTCCACTACGCGCGCATGAACCGCATCCCCATGCTGGCGCTCAACGTCGAGCGCAGCCTGCCCGAGGCGGTCGGCAAGCTCGGCTGGGATGCCGTGCCCGAAACGCAGCGGGAGGGCGTCAGCCGGCCGGCCGCGCCCACTGCCGCCTACCTGCAGGAATTGCGGCGCGTCTTCGACCATCACCCCAGACGCGAGAAGGAAGGGAAATCGTTTGCACACTTCGTCGAAGCCCAGACCGTGTGGGACCGCGCCATGGCGGAAGTCATCGCCGCGCACCTGCATCGCCATCCCGCAACCCTGGTGGTCGGCATTCTCGGCGGCGGCCATGTGCGCCACGGCCATGGCATCGCGCACCAGCTCAAGGACCTCGGCATTGCGCGCACCGGCGCCCTGCTCACCTGGAGCCAGGCCGAGGACTGTGCCGGCATCGTCAGGGGGCTGGCCGATGCCGTCTATGTCGTCCAGGAGCCGCCGGCCAATCCGCCGCGGTTGGGCATTTCGATGGAGCCGGCCATGCCCGGCATCCGGCTCAGCCAGGTCATCGCCGGCAGCCTCGCCGAGCAGTCCGGCCTCAAGAGCGGCGACGTGATCGTCACCGCCGCCGGG
The DNA here is from genome assembly GCA_964471725.1 of uncultured Methyloversatilis sp. Lineage (GTDB taxonomy): Bacteria > Pseudomonadota > Gammaproteobacteria > Burkholderiales > Rhodocyclaceae > Sulfuricystis. Next base: position 6,010 of record CAYYHO010000066.1, read on the forward strand.
CAGCCGGCCACCATAACCGGCCTGCGCGCCCTCGTGCAGCGCCAGCCGGCCGGTACCTGGCTACCTCTCAAGATCAAGCGCGGCAGCGAGGAAATCGAGCTCGTGGTGCGCTTTCCGGCGGCGCCCTGATGCGGCGTCTGGCCGCCGCCTTTTTGCTCGCCCTGCTGCTGCCGTGCGCCGCACTGGCCCAGACGCGGCTGGAACTCGACGTGCGCCTCGACCCGGACAGCCGCCAGTTCGCCGCGACGGCGGTACTCAGCGACCGCCAGGGCCTTTCCGGCTTCGTGCTGGCACCTGGCTTCACGATCACCGACATGCGCGTGGATGGCCGTGCAGTACCGCCGCGGGGCGACCGCCATGGCAGCCATGCGCTGCCTGCCGGCAGCCGCGAAGTGCGCATCGACTATCGGGCGATCCTCGATGCCACCACGGCCCTCGACCACCGCGCGGTGCTGCAGGACCGCCGCCCGGTGGCTGGGCCCGAGGGCAGCTTCCTGCCTGCCGCGGCCAACTGGTATCCGTATCCCGGCCGGCGCTTCAGCTATCGCCTCGCCCTCGCCCTGCCGGCGGGGCAGAAGGGCCTGGCGCCCGGCACACTGGTCGGCGAAACCGACACGGCGGCCGGCTATCGCGCCGCCTACGAATTCGCCCAGCCTGCCGACGGCATCGACCTGATGGCCGGCCCCTATGTCGTCGCCGAGCGTCCGTTGCGACTACCGGGCGGCCGCGAGATCCGGCTGCGCACCTGGTTCCACGCCGATCTGGCCGATCTGGCGCCGGGCTACCTGGAGGATTCGGCGCGCTACATCCTGCGCTACAGCCGGCTCATCGGCGACTATCCCTTCGGCATGTTCAGCGTGGTCGCCAGTCCGACGCCCACCGGCTTCGGCATGCCGAGCCTCACCTATCTCGGCCGCGAGGTGCTGCGCCTGCCCTTCATTCGCGCCAGCTCGCTTGGCCACGAAGTGCTGCACAACTGGTTCGGCAACGGCATCGAGCCCGAGTGGGCGCGCGGCAACTGGTCCGAGGGATTGACCACCTTTCTCGCCGACTATGCCTACAAGGAAGACGAAGGCGCCGAGGCCGCGCGCGAAATGCGTCTCGGCTGGCTGCGCGACCTGGCTGCCCTGCCGCCGGGCGCCGACAGCGCGCTCAAGGACTTCACCGCCCGCCGCCACGGCATTTCCTCGATCGTCGGCTACAGCAAGGCGGCGATGGTATTCCTCATGTTGCGCGACGACATCGGCGCGGAAGCCTTCGCGCGCGGCCTGCAGCTGCTGTGGGAACGCAAGCGCTTCCAGGCGGCATCCTGGGCGGACCTCGAAGCCGCCTTCAGCGCCGCCGCCGGGCGGCCGCTGCGCGGCTTCTTCCGGCAATGGATCGAGCATCCCGGCGCGCCTGCCGTGCGCCTCGCCGCTGCCGAACAAAAGGATGGCACGCTGACACTGCGCATCGCGCAAGGCGGAGAGCGAAGCCTGCGCCTGCCGCTGCAACTCACCCATGCCGGCGGCAGCGAAGTACGCTGGATCGACACGCAGCCGGGCAACCAGACCCTGACACTCGGTGTCACAAGTCGCATCGAGAGCATCGCGCTCGACCCCGACTACCGTCTCTGGCGTCGCGTCGATGCGGCGCTGCTGCCACCGATCCTGCGCGAGACCTTCATCGCCCCGCAGGCGCGCGCCGTGCTGGCCGGCGCGGCGGAGGACGACGCAGCCCTCCGCGCCGCCGCGCAGGCCCTCGCGGCGCGCGTGCTCGATGCCCGCCCGCAACAACTGCAGCCTGAAGCGCCGCCCGCCGGCCCCTTCCTGCTGCTCGGTATGGCGCCTGCCGTCGAGGCCTGGCTGGCCCGCCACGGCTTGCCGCCGCAACCCCCGTTCGGGGCGG
>CAYYHO010000067.1:0-7892 GCA_964471725.1 uncultured Methyloversatilis sp.
GCATTATCGTGCGACATTTCCGGCTGCCGCGCATCGAGCAGTTCCTGCGCATCACCATCGGCACCGATGAGCAATGCGGGATTCTCGTACAGGCGTTGCGGGAGATTATTGCTTCTTGAGTCGAAGCTCCGCCGCCCGGGCATGCGCCGTCAGTCCTTCGCCATGCGCCAGCGTGGCGGCAATCGGGCCCAGGGTTTGCGCGCCGGCTGCCGACACCTCGATGAGGCTGGAACGCTTCTGGAAGTCATACACCCCGAGCGGCGAGGAGAAGCGCGCGCTGCGCGAGGTCGGCAGCACGTGGTTCGGCCCGGCGCAATAGTCGCCGAGCGATTCCGAGCAGTAGTGGCCCATGAAGATGGCGCCGGCGTGGCGGATCTTGCCGACCAGGGCGCGCGGATTTCCGACGGACAGTTCGAGATGCTCGGGCGCGATGCGGTTGGCGATCGTGCAGGCCTCGTCGAGGTCGCTGACCTGGATCAGCGCGCCACGGCCTGACAGCGAAGCGGCAATAACGTCCTTGCGCGGCATGGTCGGCAGCAGCCTGTCGATGCTCGCCGCCACGCGGTCGAGATAGGCGGCATCGGGACAGAGCAGGATGGCCTGCGCCAGTTCGTCATGCTCGGCCTGGGCGAACAGGTCGATGGCCGTCCAGTCGGGATCGCCCGAACCGTCGGCGATCACCAGCACCTCCGACGGGCCGGCGACCATGTCGATGCCGACGGTGCCGAAGACGCGGCGCTTGGCGCTGGCGACGTAGGCGTTGCCCGGGCCGACGATCTTGTCCACCTGCGGGATGGTCTGCGTGCCATAGGCCAGCGCGGCCACCGCCTGTGCGCCGCCGACGGTGAACACGCGATCGACGCCGGCCAGGTGGGCGGCGGCCAGCACCAGGGCATTCTTTTGCCCGTCCGGCGTCGGCACGACCATGACGAGTTCCCTGACGCCCGCGACCTTGGCCGGCAGGGCGTTCATCAACACCGAGCTCGGGTAGGCGGCCTTGCCGCCCGGCACATACAGGCCGACGCGGTCGAGCGGCGTCACCTGCTGCCCCAGCCGCGTGCCGTCAGCTTCGGTGTATTCCCACGACTCGATCTTTTGCCGCTCGTGATAGCTCTTCACGCGCGCGGCGGCCTGCTCCAGCGCCGTGCGCTGATCGGCCGGCAGGCCGTCGAAGGCAGCCTTCAGTTCGGCCAGGGGCAACTCGAGCTCGGCCATCGACTTCGCCGCGAGGCGGTCGAACCGGCGCGTGTAGTCGAGTACCGCAGAATCGCCCAGGGTGCGGACGTTGCGCAGCACCTCGGCGACGATCTGCTCGATGGCTGCGTCGGTCGAGTGATCGAAGGCCAGCAGGGCATCGAGCGTGGCAAGAAATTCGGGATCGCGCGAAGTCAGGCGACGGATGCTTGCTTTCATGGAATCGCCCCTTCGATGGCATCGATGACCGGCTGCAACAGTGCACGCTTCATTTTCAGGCTGGCCTGGTTGACGATCAGGCGCGAGGAGATCGGCATGATCTCCTCGACCTCGACGAGATGGTTGGCCCTGAGTGTGCCGCCGCTGGAAACCAGGTCGACGATGGCATCGGCCAGGCCGGCCAGCGGCGCCAGTTCCATCGAGCCGTAAAGCTTGATCAGGTCGACATGCACGCCCTTGGCGGCAAAGTGCGCGCGGGCGGTGTTGATGTATTTGGTGGCGATGCGCAAGCGCGCGCCGCGCCGCACGGCGGCGGCGTAGTCAAAGCCGTCCGGGGTCGCCACGCACATGCGGCATTTGGCTATCTTGAGGTCGAGCGGCTGGTAGAGGCCGGCGCCGCCATGCTCGATCAGCACATCCTTGCCGGCGATGCCGAGGTCGGCCGCGCCATACTGCACATAGGTGGGCACATCGGAAGCACGCACGATCACCACCCGCACGTCGGCACGATTGGTCGCTATGATCAGCTTGCGCGACTGCTCCGGATTCTCGTTCGGCTCGATGCCGGCGGCGGCGAGCAGAGGCAGGGTTTCCTCGAAGATGCGCCCCTTCGAGAGAGCAATGGTAATCATGACGGGATTTTACCTGCGCTAGGCGCTGCCGCTGACGCGGCGCACGCGCGCACCGAGCGCCGTCAGCTTGGCTTCCATGTTTTCGTAGCCGCGGTCGAGATGATAGATGCGATCGACCAGCGTTTCGCCCTGCGCGGCCAGGCCGGCGATCACCAGGCTTGCCGAAGCGCGCAGGTCGGTGGCCATCACCGTCGCGCCGTCCAGTTTGGACACCCCGGTGACGAAGGCCGAGTTGCCCTCGATCTTGATGTCGGCACCGAGGCGGATCAGTTCGACGGCGTGCATGAAGCGGTTCTCGAAGATGGTTTCGCGGATCACCGCGGTACCGTTCGCGCGTGCGTTGATGGCCATGAACTGCGCCTGCATGTCGGTGGGGAAAGCCGGATAGGGCGCCGTGCGGATGCTCACCGCGTTGAGGCGCGGCGGCGCCTGCAGGCGGATGGCGGCACGTTCGAGCGTCAGCACGCAACCGGCATCCATCAGCTTGTCGATGACGGCGTCAAGATAGCTGCTCGAAGTATTCGTCAGGCGGACCGTGCCGCCGGTGGCGGCCGCGGCACACAGGTAGGTGCCGGTCTCGATGCGATCCGGCATGATGCGATGCGTCGTGGCGCGCAGGCGCTCGACGCCCTGGATGCGGATGACATCGGTGCCGGCGCCGGAAATGCGCGCCCCCATGGCGATCAGGCAGTTGGCCAGGTCGACCACCTCGGGCTCGCGGGCGGCATTTTCGATCACCGATTCGCCGTCGGCGAGACAGGCCGCCATCATCAGGTTTTCGGTGCCGGTCACCGTCACCATATCGGTGAACAGCCGCGCGCCCTTGAGACGGCCGTTCGCAGCCTTCACGCGCGCATGCACGTAGCCCTGCTCGACGGTGATTTCGGCGCCCATCGCCTGCAGGCCGCGAATATGCTGGTCGACCGGCCGCGCCCCGATGGCGCAGCCGCCGGGCAGCGACACGCGCGCCTCGCCATGACGCGCCACCAGCGGTCCCAGCACCAGCACCGACGCCCGCATGGTCTTGACCATTTCGTAGGGGGCCACGGGATTGTCCAGGGCGGCGGCATCCAGGGTGACGGTTGCCGCCGTCTCCGGGCTGGCGGCGGTTCCGGCTGACGCCGTCCCGCCAGCGCCGACTTTTTCATGACAGACCTGGACGCCCATCTGCGCCAACAGCCGGAGCATGGTGGCGATGTCGTTCAGATCCGGCACGTTGGTGAGCGTCAGGGGCTCGCGCGTCAGCAAGGCCGCGCAGAGCAGTGGCAGGGCGGCGTTCTTGGCGCCCGAAATGGCGACTTCACCCGTCAGCGGGGTGCCGCCTTCGATCAGCAGCTTATCCACGCATGCCTCGTGCGGCGGCTTCCTCGGGGGTCAGGCATTGCATCGACAGCGCATGCAGCAGGCCGGAATCGAAATGCTCCTTCAGCACTGCATTGACGCGCTGCTGGCGTTGCACCCGGCTCAGGCCGGCAAACTCGGCGCTGACGATCAGGGCCTCGAAATGCCGGCCGTCGCCGGTCACGGCAAGGTGGCTGCAATCCAGTCCCGGACGAATCCAGGCTTCAATCTCGCGCGGGTCAACCATGATCAACTCCTTAATTTGTAGCCGCTTTTCAGCATCGCCAGGGTCAGCGCGGCGAACACGACGAAGCTTGCGCCGGTCACCAGCAGGCTCAGCCAGGGAGAAACGTCGGAAATGCCGAAAAACCCGTAGCGGAAACCGTCAATCATATAGAACACCGGATTCCACCGGGAGAGCGCTTGCCAAAAAGGCGGCAGGGAATGAATCGAATAGAACACGCCGGACAGGAAAGTCAGCGGCACGACAATGAAGTTCTGGAATGCCGCCAACTGGTCGAACTTGTCCGCCCAGATGCCGGCAATGATACCCAAAGTGCCGAGTATCGCCCCGCCGAGCAGGGCGAAGGCCAGAATCCACAGCGGCGCGCTGAATGGGGGTGCCCCCCAGAACAGGGTCACCGCAAGCACGCCGATGCCGACCACCAGGCCGCGCACCACCGCCGCCAGCACGTAGGCCAGCCAGAACTCGCCGTAGGAAATCGGCGGCAGCAGCACGAAGATGATGTTGCCCGTCACCTTCGACTGGATCAGCGAAGACGAACTGTTGGCGAAGGCATTCTGCAGGATCGACATCATCACCAGTCCCGGCACCAGGAAGGCAGCATAGCTGACCGAGTCATAGACCCGCACATGGTCTTCCAGCACATGGGAAAAGATCATCAGGTAGAGCAGCGCGGTCAGCACCGGCGCCGCCACGGTCTGGAAACTGACCTTGATGAAGCGCAGCACTTCCTTGTAGAGCAGGGTGCGAAAACCCGTCATGCGGCGCCCCGCTTCATCACGGCCAGGAAAGCCTCCTCCAGATCCGGCGCGCCGATGGTGACTTCGCTGACGGTACACCCGGCTTCCCGCAGTGATTGCAGCATCTCGCCGACTTCGGCGAAATCATCGAAGGACAGGGCCCAGCGCCCGCCCTCGGCCACCGCGCGCGGGCGCAGTTGCGGTGGGAGTACTTCGCCTTCTCCCAGGCGCAATTGCAGCCGGTGGGCGGAAAACTGCCGCAACAGGTTGGCCGTGCTGTCGAGCGCAACCACGCGGCCCTGCTGCAGCATGGCAATGCGGCCGCAATAGCTTTCCGCCTCCTCGAGGTAGTGGGTAGTCAGCACGATGGTGTGGCCCTCGTCGTTGAGCCGACGGATGAAGCGCCATAGCGTCTGCCGCAGTTCGACATCGACGCCCGCCGTCGGCTCGTCGAGTACGATCACCGGGGGGCGATGCACCAGCGCCTGCGCCACCAGCACGCGGCGCTTCATGCCGCCCGAGAGGGTGCGCGTGTTTTCATCGGCCTTGTCGGTCAGGTCCAGGGCAGCCATGACCTCCTCGATCCAGGCTGCATTGTTGCGGATGCCGTAGTAACCGGATTGCATCTGCAGCGTTTCGCGCACGGTGAAGAACGGATCGAATACCAGTTCCTGCGGCACCACGCCCAGCAAGCGGCGTGCCGCCCGATAGTCGGAGCCGACATCGTGGCCCATGACCGCCAGCGAACCGGAGTCGGCGCGCGTCAATCCGGCCAGCGCCGAGATCAAGGTGGTCTTGCCCGCGCCATTCGGGCCCAACAGCCCGAAGAATTCGCCCTGGGCGATTTCCAGATCGACGCCGGCAAGCGCCCGGGTCGCCCCAAAACGCTTGGTGACGTCACGAATGGAAATGGCGGAGTGCATCGGGGGACGCGCGCGGCGCCCGCTCAGGACAGCGGCAGCAACTCGGTGGTGCCGTAGACCTCGGCAAGACTGACGAGACTGGCGGGCGGATTGGTCACTTTCAGGGTCTTCCCCTGAGCCTGGGCGGCACGCTGCCAGCCGAACAGGACCGCCAGGCCGGACGAATCAACTTCAGTGACGGCTGCCAGATCGAACACCGACTCGGCTTCTGTCAACGCAGCGACACCCGCGGCCAGCAATGCCGGCGCGGTTTCCAGCGTCATGTCGCCCGAGACGGCCAGGCAGCCCTCGGCGCGCTGAATCTGCTGGCTCATTTTGCTTTGCTGACGGCGTCGCTGGGCTTGTTCTTTTCCTGCAGGGTACGGATCAGGCCATCGACGCCACCGGCGCGGATCTCCTGGGAAAAGGTGCTGCGGTAGTTGGTTACCAGGCTGACGCCCCCCACCTCGATGTCATACACCTTCCAGGTCTTGCCGGACTTTTCAAGGTAGTAATCGAGTTGCACCGGCTTGCCGCCGGTCTGCTTGATTTCGGTACGCACGCGCACATCGGTATCGGCGGCGGCCATCTTGAACGGCTTGAAGGAGATTTCCTGGTCGCGGAACTCGGTCAGGGCCTTGGAGTAGGTGCGCACCAGCAGGTCGCGGAATTCGTTGACCAACACCTTGAGTTGCTCGGGAGTCACCTGATTCCGGTCGCGTCCCAGCGCCAATTGCGTCATGCGCTGGAAATTGAAATGCGGCAGTACCTTGGCTTCCACCAGATCCAGGGTCTTCTTCGTGTTGCCTGCCTGGATATCCTTGTCCTTGCGGACAATGTCGAGGACTTCGTTGGTCACATTCCGGACCAGCACGTCAGGAGCGATTTCGTTGGCGCCGGCGCTCATCGCAAACAGCAGCGTCGCCAGCAGGCCGATCAAGTACTTCATCTCTACTCTCTCAATAACAAATTGGGTATCGGCGTTTCAATCCAGCGCTTCGCGCGGCGGGTTGCCGTCATGAACCAGATTGCGGCGGCGCTGCAGGTAGCCGTCACGCACATAGGAATACTTGTCCAGCGCGGCCTCTTCGATCACCTTGTCGGCCGGCAACAGATCGGCCCGGGTATCGATCAGGCGCAGCGCCAGCAGGGAGTTGCGGGTCGCCACATTGCCGATGTTCGCCACCGGATCGGCGGCCGCATCGAGGATCAGGCCGGCCGTGTCGCGCACCGTGCGCGGACCGAAGATCGGCACCACCACGTAGGCGCCATTGCCGACGCCCCAGCGCCCGAAGGTCTGGCCAAAATCCTCCTCGTGCTTTTCGAGGCCGGCTTGGGTGGCCACATCGAACAAGCCGAGGATGCCGATCGTGGTATTCACCAGCACCCGCCCCAGATCGCTCGCCGCCTGGTCGGGCTTGCCCTGCAGCAGGTTATTCACGCCGATGAAGAGGTCGGCGATGTTGCCGAAGAAGTTGGTGACTCCAGTGCGGATCGGGTCCGGCATCACGGCATCGTAGCCCTGGGCTACCGGCTTGATCAGCACCGTATCCACCGCCTCGTTGAAGCCGTACATGGCACGGTTGAAACCCTCGATGGGATCCTTGGGATTGCCCGAGGTGGCACAGCCGCTGAGCAAGGCGCCCAGTGCAACGGCCAAAACCACCGACCTGAGACGACTGCCGAGCTTGTCTTGTTCCAAATCGTGTGCCATTTATTTCTTGCCTTCTTCTTCAGATGCCTTGTTGAACATGAACTGGCTGATCAGTTTCTCCAGAACCACCGCCGACTGCGTCTTCTTCAATACGTCGCCGGCCTTGAGCATATCGGGATCACCGCCCACTTCGAAACCCACGTACTGCTCGCCCAGCAAACCGGAAGTGTTGATGGTGGCGAAGGTATCGCGCGGGAACAGATAACGCTTATCCACCTGCATCGTGACCTGCGCCATGTAGGTTTCCGGATCGAAGTGAATATTGCTGACCCGCCCGACCACCACACCGGCACTCTTCACCGGAGCACGCACTTTCAGCCCGCCGATATTATCAAAGCGCGCCTGCAAGGCATACGTCTCGCCCACGTCGGTCGAGGTCAGATTGCCGACCTTGAGCCCTAAAAACAACAGTGCGGCGAGACCCATCGCGACGAACAAGCCCACCCAGAGATCGATTACGGCACGATTCATCAGAATCCCCTGAACATGAAAGCGGTCAAAACAAAGTCGGCGGCCAAGATCGCCAACGAAGAAGTTACCACGGTACGCGTCGTGGCCCGCGACACGCCCTCGGCGGTCGGGTCGGCGTCAAAACCCTCGAAAACGGCGATCCAGGACACCAGAATGCCGAACACGATGCTCTTGATGACGCCGTTCATGATGTCCTCGCGGAAATCGACGGCCGCCTGCATCTGGGACCAGAAAGAACCCTCGTCGACCCCGATCAACTGCACGCCGACCAGGTAGCCGCCCAGCACGCCCATGGCCGAAAACAGCGCGGCCAGCAGGGGCATCGAGATGACGCCGGCCCAGAAGCGCGGCGCGACGACGCGGGCAACGGGATTGACCGCCATCATTTCCATGGCCGACAGCTGCTCGGTGGCCTTCATCAGGCCGATTTCGGCG
>CAYYHO010000068.1:0-7834 GCA_964471725.1 uncultured Methyloversatilis sp.
CGTCGGCATGCTCGATGTCGTCGTAGCAGCCCATCGGCTCGTCCATGTTGAAGGTGCGCATGAAGGCGGCCACCGCCGAGGCCATGCAGTGACGGGCGTTCGGGTCGATGCTGTTGGAGCGGAAACCGGCCTTCCACAGCTTGATGGCGGCGTAGCCTTCCCAGATGGTCGCCTGGCCGGAACCGAACATGGAAACGCCGAACGGGCCCTGATCGGGGTTCTTCATGGTCGCCTTGACCTTCTCGGCCATGATGTCGAAGGCCTGGTTCCAGCTGATCGGGGCGAACTCGCCGTTCTTGTCGAACTTGCCGTCCTTCATGCGCAGCAGCGGCTTGGTGAGACGGTCCTGGCCGTACAGCATTTTCGCCAGGAAATAGCCCTTGACGCAGTTCAGGCCGCTGTTGACCGGACAGTCCGGATCGCCCTGGGTGGCCACGATCTTGCCGTCCTTGACGCCGACCAGCACGCCGCAGCCGACCGCGCAGTAGCGGCAGACGCCCTTGTCCCAGCGGATGCCGTCGCCGCCCTTGGCCTGCGCCATGGCAACGCCGGGGATGCTCATGCCCGCCGTGGCGGCGGCCGCAGCAATGGCATTGGTCTTGATGAATTCACGTCGCGTCAATTTCATTTCGGATCTCCTTGTAGTGCAATAGTTGTGGCGCAGATTAGGGCGTGTTCTCGACAAAGATTTCGCTTTCCGGCTCGGATTCGGTTTGGTGGAAAATCATCATGGCCGACGCGACGCCGTCAATCTGGCCGATGCGCTGATAGGTCGCCGCGTTGCTGCCGTCGTCATCGGTCTCGATGGTGATGACCAGCTTGCCCTCGGGAGAAACGCCATGAACCTCGACCCCGGCGAAGGCCTGCAAGGCTTCGATGACTCCCTGGACTCGATCAGGGTTGGGTATGACGATTGCGCTTGAAATATTCATGATGCCCCTCTAAAGACCATCCGCGAGAAAAGGTTTTGCGGCATTCTGCGCGCGAGCAGATGGCGAAACCAGAGCCCGCAATCCGCCGCCGCGTGGCTGAGCTACCCATAAATAGGTAGAACCGCGATGCGCCAAGCCATTTTTATTCCCGTAAAATCAAGGCAATGCAAAACATCTGCGGTATTGCCGTCGTCCATCGGCCCCCGCCGAAATCCACCTTGGGTAGTCCCAAATACTGACCATGAAAGACTTCCTTGCAGCGATCGCGCAAACCCTGCGGAATTCGCTGCTGGTGCGCACGGGTATCGCCATGGGCATACTGGCGCTGCTTTCCCTGGTTTCCATCCTGATTTCCGCGGTGATCGCCGAAGACATCAGCGGCCGGGCGAATGCGGTCAATGTTTCCGGTTCGTTGCGCATGCTGACCTTTCGCACGCTGAGCGAAGTGCTGCAGCCCGCGAAGCGCGAGCAGGCGCTCGACACCATCAAGATCTTCGAACGTCGCCTGCTGAGCCTGGAACGCTTTGTGGTCGCCAAGTCGCCCCAGGGGGCGCCGTCGGTAACGGCGGTCCAGGACGTGCTGCAGCGCTGGAACATGGACATCCGCGATCTCGAAATCCGTGCCGCCCTGGGCGATCCTGCCGCCCTGAAGCAGGTTGCGCACGAAATTCCCGACTATGTCGATCAGATCGACCATGTCGTATTCCTGATCGAGGTCGAACTGGAAAACAAGGCCCGCCTGCTGCGGGCCATCCAGCTGGCACTGCTGGCCTGCATCGTCATGATCAGCCTGTTCACCATCTGGATGCTGCGCCGGCAGCTGGTGCTGCCGCTGGCGCAGCTGCTGCAGGCCGCGAAGACCGTCACGCAGGGATCGTTCAGCGTGCGGGTCAAGCACGTTTCATCCGACGAACTGGGGCAAGTCGGGCGCGCCTTCAACGCCATGGTGGCCGAGATCGCCAGCATGTATGCCCACCTGGAGGACAAGGTCAGGGAAAAGACGCGCGAGCTGACCCGCACCAACGAGTCGCTGGAACTCCTCTATCGCATCAGCCAGCAGCTGTCGGCCAGCGACCTGACGCTCGACAAGGTGCAGGCTGCCATGCGCGAGGTGGAAGCAGCGCTCGAGCTGGGCCACAGCATGATCTGCATCAGCGAAAACGGCCAGTTGCCGGCGCACAAGGTGGCCGGCGACCTGAGCATGGGGGAATTGAGCGCCCTGTGCGGCCAGCCCGATTGCAGCCAGTGCTTCAAGTATGCCGATGAAAACCTTTCCGCCCAGACCCTGTCCCGTCCGCTGGTCATCGTGCCGATCGGCGACGGCGATCAACTGCACGGCATCCTGCCGATCCTGCTCAAGGACGCCAGCCCCCTGCCGCCGGAGAAGGCGCGCATACTGGAGACCGTCGGCCATCATATTTCCAATGCCCTGATCAACATGCGCCGCGCCGAGGAGAAACACCGCATGGCGGTACTCGAAGAGCGCTCGGTGATTGCCCGCGAGTTGCACGATTCGATTGCCCAGTCGCTGAGCTACCTGCAGATCCAGGTCACGCGCCTGGAGAAAAGCCTCGAGCGCGGCGGCGATGCCCGCGTCATCTCCGACGAACTGAAGCGCGGCCTCGCCGGCACCTACCGCGAACTGCGCGAATTGATCGTCACCTTCCGTCTGCGCGTCGATGCGCGCGGTTTCAACGTCGCCCTGCAGGAAACCATCACCGAGTATTCCAAGAAGCTGGGCTTTGCGATCCCGCTGAGCAATACCCTGTCCGGCATCGCCTTGTCCGGCAACGAGGAAATGCACGTCATCCGCATCATCCGCGAGGCCCTTTCCAACATCGAACGCCATGCCGAAGCCCGCAGCGCCAATGTCAATATCGCCGTCGCGGCCGACCATGCCGTCTGCGTGCGCATCGCCGACGACGGCAAGGGATTCGATCCGCGCCGGACACCGGCGCACCATTTCGGCGTCAACATCATGAACGACCGCGCGATGATCCTCGACGGCCAGATCGAGATCGACAGCGCACCCGGCGCCGGCACCGTCGTCACCTTGCATTTCCTGCCGCAAAAATACCGCCAACCCGTCCCGACCGCTGCCTGAGGATCCAGACCATGTCCGACACCAGCCGTGTACTCATCATTGACGATCACCCCCTGCTGCGCCGCGGCGTCTGCCAACTGCTCGCCCTGACCGAGGGATTTACCGTCGTCGGCGAGGCCGCCAGCGGCCGGGAGGGCATCGAGATGGCGAAACAGCTCGATCCCGACCTGATCCTGCTCGACCTCAACATGAAGGGCATCAACGGCCTGGAAACCCTGCGCACCTTGCGCGACATGGAGGTCGATGCCCGCATCATCATCCTGACCGTCTCGAATGCGCCGGAGGACCTGATGGCGGCGATCCGCGCCGGCTCGGACGGCTACATCCTGAAGGACACCGACCCGGAAGACATCCTGAAAATGATCTGCAACGTGATGCAGGGCCAAAACGTGATCAACCCGGAACTCACCCATTTGCTCACCAGCGCGTTGCGCGAGGAAAGCGTCATGGAAAACCGCACGCACGCCAGCCTGACCGAACGCGAAACGGCCATCCTGAAATGCCTGGCATCCGGCATGTCGAACAAGCTGATCGCCCGCGAGCTCGACATCATGGACAGCACCGTGAAAGTCCATATCCGCAACCTGCTCAAGAAGCTCAAGTTCCGCTCGCGTGTGGAAGCGGCCGTCTGGGCGGTCGCCAACCATCTCGCCTGAACCGGCAGAAAGTATGCCGCCGCGGCTTGCGGTACCCGATAGCCGCCGAAAAGGATGCTAAGGTTGCGCCTCACCGAAAAAGGCAGCCACATGTCCAACTCCCGGCAAGACAACCATCTCGACATTCCGGCATTTTTGCTGCGCCAGTTTCACTTCCAGGACCTGACCCCGCAGCAGTTGCAGCACATCGCTGCGAACACCCGCGAAAAGAGACTGGCCAGCGGCGAAATGCTGCTGCAGAAAGGCGACATTCCGCGCGGCTTCTACATCATCATCTTCGGCCAGATCAAGCTGGCATTCCCCTCCGCCACCGGCAACGAAAAAGTGGTCGACATGCTGGGGCCGCAGCAGAGTTTCGGCGAATCGGTCATGTTCATCGAGCGCCCCTACCCGGTATTCGCCGAAGCCCTTGCCGACACCCTGCTCCTGCATGTCGGCAAGGATGTCATTTTCGAGCTGCTGCAAACCGACGCTTCCTTCGCCCGCCGCATGCTCGCCAGCATGTCGATGCGCCTGCACGCGCTGATGCGCGATATCGAATCCTATTCGCTGCGTTCCAGCGCCCAGCGCGTTGTAGGCTTCCTGCTGCAGCACTGCCCGAACCAGGGCAAGGGAAAATGCGAGGGCAGCATCGAGATCACCCTGCCGACCTCCAAGCAGGTCATCGCCTCGCGCCTCAACCTGACGCCGGAAACGCTGTCGCGCGTCTTCCGCGACCTGACCGAGGCGAAACTGATCAGCGTCCAGAGCCGGAAAGTCACCATCAACGATTTCAAGCGCCTGCGCGAGTACGACCTGTGAAGAGCCGGCTTGACCCGGCGTGTTGGGGGTAGGCGCAATCCCCTTTCGGGGTATCCCCCGCCCCGGGTTCGCTATCGGCAATCCCGGTAACGCACTGGTTTCAATGGGATAAATATTCCTTCCGAATGCAGCGCCTACCTATTTGTGGGTAGTGCCTGCGGCGATCCCGACCGGACCGCCCTTCCCGCCAGCCCCGTTGCAGCCTACCATGCGCCGCGATGCACCATTTTTCAGGCCAGGAATCCCCAGGGATGTTTGGACAGGGCTATCGAGACGATCCAGCCGAATACCGCCACGGCAGCCAGCCCGGAGCACCAGGCAAGCACCCGCATGCGCGGTCGCCTTGCCGCCCGCAGAGCCGCTGCGCCCAGGAGGATGTAGGCCAGCAGGCCGCCCACCTTGGCGGTCAGCCAGTCATCGACGAACGGATACTGGCCGATCGTCGCGGCCAGCGTCAGCGCCGCCATCAACAGAATGCTGTCATTGACATGCGGCAGCAGACGAAACCAGCGCCGTTCCGCCAGGGCCGACTTTCTTGCCAGCAACATGCCGCGCAGGCAAAAGCCCGTGATGCTCAATATCACACAGGCGACATGCAACTGTTTCATTGCGACATACAGCATCCCGACTCCACTCGAAAAGAATGAACCTGATATTCCACTGATCGGCTTACTGCAACCTGGAGCACCCCATGTACACAGACTCTAGCCTGTGCGAAAGCAACCCGTTGCAGAGTGGCGGCGAGCCCATTGCAGGCCCGCTCCGCAGGCGCCTGGCGTCGCCGCGCAAGCCCGCCAGCCAGGTCGACATCGCCGCCTTTCTCATGCGTCAACCGCTGTTTCAGGGCCTTGCGCCCGAGCAGATCGGCACGCTGACCGAACATACCCGCGAGAAACGGCTGGCTTGCGGGGATGTGCTGTTCCAGAAGGGCGACAGCCCGCGCGGCTTTTATATCATCGTCTTCGGCCAGATGAAGCTGGCCTTCCCCTCCGCCGCGGGGAACGAGAAGGTGGTCGACACCGTCGGTCCGCAGCAGAACTTCGGCGAGTCGGTCATGTTCATCGACCAGGCCTACCCGGTTTTCGCCGAGGCCATCACCGACACCCTGCTGCTGCTGGTTCCCAGGCATGCGCTCTTCGATCTGCTGGAAAGGAATGCGACTTTCGCCCGCCGCATGCTGGCCAGCATGTCGATGCGGCTGCATGCCCTGATGGGCGACATCGAAACCGGTTCGATGCGCTCCAGTACCCAGCGGGTCGTCGGCTATCTCCTGCAACATTGTCCGAACCAGGGCAGGGGCAAGTGCGAGGGCAGCATCGAAATCACGCTGCCGACTTCCAAGCAGATCATCGCTTCGCGCCTCAACCTGTCACCCGAGACCCTGTCGCGCGCATTCCGCGAGTTGAGCGAGGCGAAACTGATCAAGGTGAAGTGCCGGCGCATCACCATCAACGACTTCAAGCGCCTGCGCGAATACGAATTCTAGAATCGACATCACGCCTGGCAAGCCGTTTCGCCTGCATCGAGGGTTTTCCTGAAGCGCAGGTAGCCGCGCAAGGCATGCGCCAGATTGATTCCCAGCCAGCCACAGGCGCAGGCGAAGACGAGACCTGCCGGGCGCGCAAGAACCGGCAGCCAGACCGCCGCCAGCATCAGCGCGAGCCCGCCCAGATGGGCATGAAATTGCCCGCGCATCCTCCGCTCCGAGATCATCTGGTTCATGGTCGGCGGCAGCCTGTTCAAGCCGCACAGGCGCTGCAGATGCAGCCAGTTGATGAACGGCACGATCTTGTACAGCATGCCGTTGATGGCCGAGACGAAAACCCCGACGAGCGCGACGACGCCCAGCCATACCGGCGCCCGCGGATCGGCGCCAAGATCGGGAAATGCCGCAAAACATCCGGCCGACAAGGGCAGGAGCAGCAGGCAGACCATCGCGGTGCGGAAGAACTGCAGCGTCGTATCGCTGACCTTGCGCCGGCGCCGGCTCTGCAGCCAGAGGGTGGCGGCAGCGAACACGCCCGCAGTCAGCAGTCCGGCCAGCAGCACGCCAGCATGCCCGGCGGCCGGGAAGTCGGCCAGCTGCAGCGACCAGAGCAACAGCAGCGCAAGCATCGCCAGCGGCAGGCCGCGCGCCAACCGGTTCGGATAGGCTGGCGTCAACTGAAACATCGGCACCACGAAATAGGCGACGCCGGCCAGCAACAACAAGCTCCAGCCTCCCAGCCCCCAGGCCGCATGCACATCGGTGATGGATAGCAGCGGCAGGCCGCTCGCGCCAGCGAGTCCCCAGGTTAGCGTCACGCCCAGGCCCAGGGTCACCAGCAAGCCGATCACAGCCAGCCGCAGGGCGGCAATCGAAGCCCCCTGCGCGGGCGTACGCCACAGCGCGATGCCGACCGTCAGGCCGAACAGCCCGAGCGACGAGGCAAACAGCAGCGCCGCCGCCAGGAACAGCCAGGGACGCGGGAACAGGAATGCGGCCGCCAACAGGCTGGCGGCGGTGATCAGCAAGGGATGCACCCAGTTGGCGATGCGCCGCGGCTGCCAGATGTTGCCGCCCGTCGCCACCGGCACGAATTGCAGCAGGGCGCCGCACATCGCCTGCAACATGAAGCCGACGGCCAGCAAATGCGTCCCCGCCAGCGCCGCGGGCATCCAGCGCGAGGCCAGCATCTCACTGCCCGTATAAGCCAGCAGCAGTCCGGCGGCCACGCCGAACCACGGCGCGGTCAGAAAGAAGCGGTAGGGTACCGAGATCGGGGGCGCCTGCTCGAAGGAGAGTTCCGGATGCACGAGCGTGCCCCGGATCAGAGCTTGTGGCGGATGCGGATTGCGTGGGTACCGTCGGGGCAGACATCTTCCTGCCAAACGTAGCCGTTCTTGCGCAGCACGTTGAAGAGGGGGGTGGGATGGCAGTACACCAGCAACAGCAACTCGCCCCCGGCCGGCAGCGTATCCAGGGCAGCCAGCGTGTGTTCGAGCGGCTCCGGCGGCTGCATCGCGCGACCGTCGATCACCTGCCAGGGGGTAGCCGTCTTGCTGCCGGCAGTCATGCCGCATCCAATCCTGCAGCCAGTTGCGCGCGCAACTCGCCTGCCTGACTTGTCAGGGCCCGATCGCACATCGGGTAGAGAATGTTCTCTTCCTTCAGGTTGTGCTGCTGCATGAATACCAGCAGCGTCTCGGCGGCGCCGGCAAATACATCCGCCGCCTGCGCAGTCGATGCATTCTGCATCTGCGCCAGCAACTCGCGCATGCGGGCATGCTCGATGCGCATCATGTGCGTTGGCCCCCCCGCCATGCCGGTGGTCGCCTCGAAGGCGGGAAACAGGCGCTCC
>CAYYHO010000069.1:0-7791 GCA_964471725.1 uncultured Methyloversatilis sp.
GCCAGCGCCGATTTTTCAGGTTCGTTCGCGCCAGTAACCGGGGCGGCGGTGCTGATGGCCGACCGCGAGCACCAGTATTTCATGCGGCATGACGGCATAGATCACGAGGTAGGGGAAACGCGTCATCAGGCACTTGCGCGTATTTTTACCGCTGCTCGGCCAGGCAAGCGGCATGGTGGCGACAAGGCGCATCAATTGACGCAATTCGCGCTTGAAGCCAACACCAAGATCGGGGGAAATCGTGGCGTAGTAATCGACGGCTTCGCGAACCTCATCGCGAGCCACGTCGAGATAGCGGATTTTCACGAGTGACCGGGATCGCCGAATACTTCCTTTTCATCCACGGCGGCCAGTTCGCCGCGGCGAAAGGCCTCCAACCGTTCTTCAGCCTCGGCGCTCCAGGCGGCGGAAATCTCTGGATCGGGTCGGTCGAGCGTTGCCAGGATGGTTTCCACCAGTTGCAGGCGGTCGCTCGGGGTCAGCTTGGCGGCCAGCGAGGCGAGTTCTTCTGTGGCTTGGGTCATCTCGATACTCCAGGGGATTGCATAGGTCGCTACCTTACCCCACCCAGCGCCCATCGTCCAACTGGCGGGCGCGGCCGAGGGTGGCGAGGGTGGCGAGCAGTTCGGGCAGGCGGGCTTTCCATCTGCCCTTGCCGGTGAAGCGGGCGGCGAGGTCGGCAGTGGATTGTGGCGTGGCGGTTAGCGCGCCGGCCAGCGCAGCCATTTGTTCCGGAAGCGTTTGCGGCCACGGAGCGGGCGGGGATGGGGGTGTCCCGCCCTCGTTAGCCGCAGAAAGCGCGGAATGCCTCGGGCGGGACACCCCCAGCCCCGCCATCGGGGTTTGTGCTGGCTCTGATGCTGGAAAGGCAGGACGTCAATCCGTTGGTGCCTGAAGCCGTTGCGGCGACAGAGCCTGCGCGTCGATGCCGAAAGCGGCGATCTCGGCGGGGATTGATGCGCCGCTTGCCAGCGCCGCGGACAGCCGGCCGAGGGCGTGGGCGGTCTGGATGCCGTAGCCGCCCTGGGCGGCGAGCCAGAAGAAGCCGGGGGTGGCGGCGAAGCCGGCAACCGGGTCGCCGTCGGCGACGAAGGAGCGCAGGCCGGCCCAGACGCGGGTCGGGCGGCGGATGGTGAGGGCCGTCGCTTCCTCGATGCGCCAGATGCCGGTGGCGATGTCGAGTTCCTCGGCCTGCACGTCGTGGGGCGGCACCGGGTCGGCGTTGGCCGGCGAGCCGAGCAGCTGGCCGGCATCGGGCTTCACGTAGAAACTTTCATCGACGCCGACCACGGCGGGCCAGTCGGCCATCGCTACCGCTGGCGGCGGCGCGAAGACGAAGGCGCTGCGGCGTTTCGGCTGCAGGCCGATCGGGCTGACGCCGGCGAGTTGCGCGACGCTGTCGCACCAGGCGCCGGCGGCATTGACCAGGATCGGGGCGGCATGGCGCTCGCCGCGGGCGGTGGTGACGTGCCAGAGGCCGTCGCTGCGTTCGATGGCGCTGACTTCCGCATCGGTATGCACGCGGCCGCCGCGGCGTTTCAGGCCGCGCAGGTAGCCCTGGTGCAGGCTGTGCACGTCGATGTCCATCGCGGCGGGATCGAGCAGGGCGCCGCCGAGCCAGTCGGCATCGAGCATCGGCACCCGCCGGAGTGCTTCTGCGGCGCTCAGTTCGGCGAGTTCCGGGGCGACGGGCCGCAGTTCGCGGCCGAGTTCATCGAGCAGGTCGCCCTGGCTGCGCGAGGCGACGAACAGGATGCCGCGTGGCGCGAGGATCGACTGGTCGGTGAAGCCCTCCGGCGGATTTTCGTAGAAGCCGCGCGACGCCCGGGTCAGGCTGCGCACCAACGACGTGCCGTAGCTTTCCGCGAACAGGGCCGCCGACCGTCCGGTCGCATGGTAGCCCGGCTGCGATTCGCGCTCGAGCACCGCGACCTGGCCGCGTTCGGCGAGCCAGTAGCCGACCGAGGCGCCGGCGATGCCGGCGCCGATGACGAGGAAATCAGTGGATGGCATCGCAAGCGGCTGCTTGCGTCAAACGATCGTGCACACCTCGGCGAAATCCGGCCGCGGGCTGCGCGGGAACAGCTTGCCGGCGTCACCGTAGCCGAGGCTGCAGATGAAATTCGACTTGATGCGGGTGCCGGCGAAGAATTCGGCGTCGACCTTGGCGTTTTCGAAGCCGGACATCGGACCGCAGTCGAGGCCGAGGGCGCGCGCCGCCAGCATGAAATAGGCGCCCTGCAGGCTGCTGTTGCGGAAGGCGGTGCTCTCGATCAGGGCCTCGTTGCCGGCGAACCAGGAGCGGGCATCGGTATGCGGAAACAGCCTGGGCAGCCAGTCGGGAAAGTCGAGGTCCATGCCGAGGATGGCGGTGACCGGCGCGGCCTGCACCTTGGCGCGGTTGCCTTCCATCAGGTGGGGCACGAGGCGGGCCTTGGCCTCTGGCGACTTGACGAAGACCACGCGCAGCGGCCAGCAGTTGGCGCTGGTCGGGCCCCATTTCATCAGGTCGTGCAGCTCGGCGAGCAGGCTGTCGGGTACCGGTTTGTCCAGCCATTCGTTGTGGGTGCGGGCGTTGCGGAACAGCAGGTCGCGGGCGGCGGAGTCGAGTGTCATGGGATTTCCTTGGCGGGTTGTTTTCGTCCAGATTGCGTCGTTGGCCGCAGTTTTCAATAAGCTCTGCTTGCGCGCGCCTGTAAAATATCCGCGGGAGGAAACTGCATGCAAGTCATCGTCGCGGGCGCCGGCAGGCCGGCTGGGTTCTGAATGGGCGCGCTCACCCGGCGGACCTGGCTGATTTTGTTCGCGACGGCGATGGTTGCCCTCGGGCTGTTGCTGGCCGCCCTGTTCGTCGAACGCCAAGGGGCTGCGACGCAGCGGGTGCGCCAGGAGGCGGAAGTCCGCGAGCGCCTGGCGCTGCTGCAAAGCCGGCTGGAAGGCAACCTCAAGGGCAACCTCATGCTCGTGCGCGGCCTGGTGAGCATTGTCGCCGCCCATCCCAATCTCGATCAGGCGACCTTCGAGCGTTACGTGCGGCCCCTGTTCGATGGGCCCACGCAGTTGCGCAATGTCGCCCTGGCCCCCGATCTGGTGATCCGTGTCATCTACCCCATGGCAGGCAACGAAAAGGCGCTCGGAATCGATTTGCGCAAGACGCCGGATCAGTTTGCGGCGGTCGAGCGGTCGCGCCTGAGCCGCAATCTGGTGCTGGCCGGTCCGCTCGAGCTGGTGCAGGGCGGGCAGGCGCTGATCGCCCGCATACCCGTCTTCATCTCTGGCGACCGGGGTGGTGAGCGCTTCTGGGGCATGATCTCGGCGGTGATCGACATCAACCGGCTGTATCGCGACAGCGGTCTCGTCGCCGATCTGCCCATCGAGGTCGCCCTGCGCGGCAGGGATGGCACCGATGTCTCAGGCGAGGTGTTCTACGGCGATCCCGCCCTGTTCGAGGCCGATCATCTGGCCATGGCCGTCGAGTTTCCGTCCGGCTCCTGGCAGATGGCGGCGCGGCCCCGGGGTGGTTGGTCGTCGCGGTTGGACAACGCGGGCGCGTTGCGCGGCGGCTTTGTCCTGGTCGCGTTGCTGATTCTCGGCCCGATGTTGCTGCTGGCCCGCCTGGACCATCGCCAGCAACGCGCCGAACGGCAGCTGGCCGCCAGCAAGGAGCGCCTGACGCTGGCCCTCGAAGGAGCCCAGCTGATGGTCTGGGACTGGGAGCCGGTAAGCGGCAAGGTGGCCGGCAACCGTGCGATGCAGGCAATGTTCGAATTTTCGGGT
This sequence comes from uncultured Methyloversatilis sp., assembly GCA_964471725.1. Lineage (GTDB taxonomy): Bacteria > Pseudomonadota > Gammaproteobacteria > Burkholderiales > Rhodocyclaceae > Sulfuricystis. The sequence continues at coordinate 3,778 of CAYYHO010000069.1, forward strand.
GGCGAGGGTGCGCCCAATTTCGATGCCTTCAAGGCGCTCATCCATCCGGAGGACATCGCGCAATTCGAGGCCGCCGTGGCGGCCCATCTGCAGGGGCGCTCGCCACAGCTGGAAATCGACTTTCGCCTGCGCGGCAGCGGTGATGACTGGCGCTGGCTGCATGGCATGGGCAAGGTGGTGCGACGAACGGAAGATGGCCAACCCTTGCGGTTGTCGGGCGTGCTGCAGGACATCAGCGTCCTCAAGCGGGCCCTGATCGAACTCGAAGCGGCGCGCGCTGCCGCCGAAGCCGGTTCGCGGGCGAAGAGCGAGTTCCTGGCGACCATGAGTCACGAAATCCGCACGCCGATGAACGGCGTGCTGGGCATGGCCGACCTGCTGCTGACGACGCCGCTCGACGCCGAGCAGAAGAGCTTCGTCGCCATCCTGAAAACCTCCGGGCGTTCGCTGATGACCATCATCAACGACATCCTCGATTACTCGAAGATCGAAGCGGGCCGACTGACCCTGGAAACCATCGACTTTGCCCCGGCCGCGCTGGCGCAGGAGGTCTGCGACCTGCTGCGGCCGCTCGCTGCCGGCAAGGGACTGCAACTGGAACTCGATAGCCCCGCCGACCTGCCGGTCTGCCTGCAGGGCGATGCCTACCGGATCCGTCAGGTGTTGGTCAATCTGCTCGGCAATGCCATCAAGTTCACCCAGGTCGGCCGCATCGATGTGGAACTCGCCTGGCGCCAGGCCGAACCCGGCAAGGTATTGTTGCGGCTGGCGGTGCGTGATACCGGCATCGGCATCGCCGCCCAGGCGCAGGAGCGGCTGTTCATGCCCTTCACCCAGGGCGATGCCTCGATCACGCGACGCTACGGCGGCACCGGGCTGGGACTGACCATCTCGCGGCGCCTGATCGAGGCGATGCGGGGGCGCATCGGCGTCATCAGCGCGCCGGGCGATGGCGCCTGTTTCTGGTGCGAAATCAGTCTGCCGGTCTGCTCGTCCGCCCAGATCGACAGCGCCCTGCAGCGCGAAACCCTCAAGGCCCTCGCGGCTGCGGAACCGGCCATGCAGTTCCGCGGCCGGGTGCTGCTGGTGGAGGACAACCCGGTCAACCTGCAGGTGGCGCGCCAGATGCTGTTGCGCCAGGGCGTCGAAGTGGTGACTGCGGAAAATGGCCGCAGCGGGGTCGAGCGCTTCGCCGCCGGGCATTTCGACCTCGTGCTCATGGATATGCAGATGCCCGAGATGGACGGCCTGGAGGCCACGCAGGCGATGCGGGCGCTGCAGGCAGGCAAGCCGGACGGCAGGACGCCGATCGTCGCGCTGACCGCCAATATCAAGGCCGAGGACAGCGCGCGCTGCAAGGCTGCCGGCATGGACGATTTCATCGCCAAGCCGCTGCGCCTGCGCGACGTCGTCGCGGTGCTGCGGCGCTGGCTGGGTGAGGGCGCCGAGAAAAAGGAGAAAAAGGGGCCAGGCTCGATTTTTGAGGACAAATCGAACCAGGCCCCTTTTTCTCAGGACAAATCGAACCAGGCCCCTTTTTCTCCCGTATTCGAGGTGCAGATACTCGACGAACTGGGCGCGGCAACCGGGATGGCGCGTGCCGATCTGATTGCCATGCTGTTCACGGACATCGAGCGCATGGCGGCGGAATTGGCGAGCGCCAGCGCGCAGCAGGATTGCGATGCCATGCACCGGCTGGCACACACCATCAAGTCATTGTGCGCGCAGCTGGGGGCGCAGCAACTGGCAGTCCTGGCCCGCAACATCGAAGATGCCGCCCACGACCGGCAAGCGGCTGGCGGTGCGGAGTGGTTGCCGGCGTTCGCGGCCGGCCTGGATGAATTGCGGGCGGCGCTTCAGGCGCTGCCGGACAATCCGAGCGCGATGGCCTGATTGACCGCTTGCGGGGCTTCGGCCATCAGGGCATGGCCGACATCGGCCAGTTCGACGAGGCGGGCGTGGCGGACCTGTTCCGCGAGGCGGCGGGAGGCTTTCACCGAGGTCATGCGATCGCTCCGGCCGGCGATCAGCGTGACCGGGCAGGCCAGTTGCGCGAGCGCCGCCGGCCCGTTTGCATAGGCATTACAGGTGTACAGGTCGGTGTACAGCGCCGTGGCCGGCTGCCGTTCCATGATGCGCAGGTTCACGCCCGGCAGCCACAGGCCCATGCCGCCGCAGCCGCCGCGCAGCGCGCGCGGCGAATGGGCCCACTGGTTGATGAGCGCCATCGCGGCCGTTGGATCATCGCGTGCCGCATCCAGCAGCGCGGGGGCGACCGGCATCGGCACGGCGGCGCCGACCAGCACGACATGGCTGACCATCTCCTGCGCACGCGCGGCTGCTTCGAGGGCGATCAGCGAACCCATGCTGTGGCCGATAAGAAAAAGAGAAAAAGGAGAAAAAGGGGCCAGGCTCAATTTAGAAAAAGTGGCCTGGTTCGATTTGTCTTCATAAATCGAGCCTGGCCCCTTTTTCGCCTTTTTCGCCGTTTTCGGTGCCGTCCCGCCAGCGCCGACTTTTTCAAGTACCGCCAGCAGCCAGTCGGCCAGCGCCTCGATGCTGGTCAGCGGCGCGCCGCCGCTTTGGCCGTGGCCGGGCAGGTCGAGGGCGAGGATTGAAAACTGCGGGCCGGCGAAAGCCCGGATCTGCTGCATCCAGACGAAATGGTCGTGCTGGGCGCCGTGGATGAATACCAGGCAGGGCAGGGCGGGATCGAAAGGCCGGCCACCGGTGTGGGCAAAGACCGGCTGGCCGTTGACCTCGACGCGCATCAGGTGCGCATCAGGCGATGAGGTCGGGGCCGAGCAGACGCTCGACGGCGGCGATGCGGTCCTTGAGGTGCAGCTTGCGCTTCTTGAGGCGCCGCATCAGCAGTTCGTCGTGGGGCGGGGTGTCTTCCAGGCGGGAGATGGTCTCGTCAAGATCGTGGTGTTCGATCCTGAGCTCCGTCAGGGTGGCCTTCAGGGCGGCGGGGTCGTCGGGGAGTGTCATGAGGCCGCATCTTATGCCTGGCAACCGCGCTTGGCAATCGTTCAATCTGCGTTCAATCTGCCGCATCGGGCTCGCCGAGTTGCGCGAGGATCTGCTGGCGCGCGGTGTCGCGCAGCTGCAGGGCGGCCTGCCAGTTGTCCTCGTGGTCGGCCGCCGGCGCGAGCGGCGGATTGACCTGCACCGCGAGGCGCTTGAAGCGCGGCCGCAAGGAACTGCCGGGCAGCAGTTCGCGGGTGCCGCAGAGCGTGACGGGCAGCACCGGGACGCCGGTGTTGGCGGCGATGAGGAAGGCGCCCATGCGGAAGGGCAGCAGCCCCGGCGGATCGCGGAAGGTGCCCTCGGGAAAAAACACCAGCGCATCGCCCGCAGCAACGCGCGCCTCGACGCTGCGCGAGTCCTCGACGCCGCGCGCGCTGTCGAAGCGCTCGACGAAGGCGGTGGCGAGCCGGCGCAGGGGCAGGGCGGCGAAGGGGTTGCGCAGCAGTTCGCTCTTGCCGACGTAGGCGAAGCGCGGCGGCAGCACGGCGGTGAGGATCAGGCCGTCGAGGTAGCTGGCGTGGTTGGCCACGACGATCAAGGGTTCGTTGTCGCCGGCGAAGTGCTCCAGGCCGTCGACCCTGGGCCGCAGCCCGGTCAGCAGCAGCGCCAGCCGGGCGCTGGTGCGGGCGATGCGGCGCCGCAGGCGCAACCCCGGCACGAGGACGATCAGCAGCCAGGCGAGCGGCACGCTGGCGGCGAATACCGTCCAGGCCCAGGCGCTCCAGAGCCCGCCGAGGCCGCCGCCAAGCAGTTGCCCGAGCCTTGCCGAGAATCCCGACCAGCCCAGTCGCAGCAGTTGCTGCCAGGGGGCGCGCTGGGTGGCGACCAGGCGGCCCTGTTCGTACAGTTCGCGGCAGGCGGCGCGGCGGATCTTGCCGCTGGAAGTCTTCGGCACCGTGTGGGCCGGCACCAGCATCACGTTATCGGCGGGCATGCCGAGCATCTCCGTCGCCAGATCATTGATCTGACGCTGCAACGTCTCGC
>CAYYHO010000070.1:0-7615 GCA_964471725.1 uncultured Methyloversatilis sp.
CTTCTGCTTGTCCTCGCCCCAGAACACCAGCGCGGTTTCCTCGTCGCGGCAGCAGCAGGTTTTCCGCGTAATTCAGGCGCGCGTCGGGAAACCAGCGGGCGCCGGGCATGCGCGCGCCATCCGCCAGCACCACGTCACCCTTGTCGCCGCGCACCCCGGCGAAATCCCACAGCAGCGACCAGAACTCCTCGGGATGCTCGACCGACCAGCGATGCAGGCTCGCATAGTCGACGCTGCCGCCCTGGCAAAAAGCCGGGCGTCCGAAGCGCTCCGCCGCCAGGCGGGCGAACACCGACAGGTTGGCGGCGGCGCAGCGCCCCGCCCCCGGCTGCCACATCATCTGGTCAGGCATGGGGATATATTTCCCGAATGAAGTCGGGCAGCGGCAAGGACTTGCCGCTGCGGGGGTTCCACCAGACGATCTTGGAGGCGCCCTCGGCGTACGGCGTGTCGTCGTCACCCTGGCCGACACAGCGTATCTCGTAATAAGTCGGCAGGCTGCTGCGCCCCGGCTTGCCGATCAGCATCCTGACTTCGACCGTGGCCGGATAGGTGATCGGCCGCAAGAAAGTGCAGCTGGCGTTGATGATCACCGGCCCTTCGTCGACATCGACAATGTCGGTGAAGCCGAGCGACTGCAGCCACTCGATGCGCGCCTGCTCGGTATAGCGAAAATAGACGGTGTTGTTGACATGGCCCAGCGCATCCATGTCGCCCCAGCGCACCGGTATCCGGATGGCGAAAACAAAATGGTTGGGATGTTCCATCGTCGCGGGGAAAGAAGTTTGGACGGCGGAATTATAATCGCGGCTTGCTGCTGCCTGCTGCCTGAAGTCCGGACACGAACCTGGAAGGAAAACGATGGAAACCATGGACCGCGAAGCGATGGAATTCGATGTGGTGGTGGTCGGCGGCGGCCCCGCCGGTCTGGCGGCGGCCATCCGTCTCAAGCAACTCAAGGAAGACCTCAGCGTCTGCCTGATCGAGAAAGGCGCCGAGATCGGCGCCCACATCCTCTCCGGCGCCGTGATGGACCCGCGCGCACTCGCCGAACTGTTTCCCGACTGGCAGGAGCGCAATGCACCGCTCGACACCCCCGTCAGTGAAGACCGTTTTCTGCTGCTCGACGAACAGGGCAGCCGCCGGATTCCCAACGCCCTGCTGCCGGCCTGCTTCCACAACGAGGGCAACTATGTCGTCAGCCTCGGCGAGGTCTGCCGCTGGCTGGGCGAGCAGGCCGAAGCGCTCGGCGTCGAGATTTATCCGGGCTTTGCCGGCGCCGACCTGATCGTCGAGGAGGAGCGCATTGCCGGCGTCATCACCGGCGACATGGGAGTGGACCGCGAGGGCAACCCCGGCCCAGCCTTCCAGCCCGGCATGGCGTTGCGCGGCAAGTACACGCTGTTCGCCGAAGGCTGTCGCGGCCATCTCGGCAAACGACTCGAGCAGCGCTTCAACCTGCGCGTTGGCGCCGATCCGCAGGTCTATGGCCTCGGCATCAAGGAACTCTGGCAGGCGCCGGCCGCGCAACATGTCAAGGGGCTGGTCATGCACACCGCCGGCTGGCCGCTCGCCAGCGATACCTATGGCGGCGGCTTCTGCTACCACTACGGCAACGAAGCCCAGCCCAACCTGATCGCCATCGGTCTGGTCGTCGGTCTCGGCTACAGCAATCCCCACCTGTCGCCCTTCGAGGAAATGCAGCGGCTCAAGACTCATCCATCCATACGGCCGATGCTGGAAGGGGGCACGCGGCTGGCCTACGGCGCACGGGCAATGACATCCGGCGGATTGCAGGCCCTGCCCAAGCTGATATTTCCGGGCGGCGCACTCGTCGGCGACGATGCCGGCTTCCTCGTCGCCTCGCGCATCAAGGGCTCGCACGCCGCCATCAAGTCCGGCATGCTGGCGGCAGAGGCTGCCGCTGCGGCACTGGCCGAGGGCCGTGCCCATGACGAACTCAGCGCCTACCCGAAGCTGTTCCGGCAATCCTGGCTGTTCGATGAACTGCATCGAGCGCGCAACTTCAAGCCGCTGATGAGCAAGGGGCTCTGGCTCGGCTCGCTGCTGTTCGGCGTCGACCAGCAAATATTGCGCGGCAAGGCGCCGTGGACCCTGCGCCTGAGTCCCGACCACAGCAAGCTGAAGCCCGCCGCGCAGTGTCCCCGCATCGACTATCCGAAGCCGGACGGCACGCTCACCTTCGACCGGCTCTCCTCGGTATTTCTCTCCAATACCAATCACGCAGAGGACCAGCCTTGCCATCTACAGCTGAAAAACCCCGCCAGCGCCATCAGCCTGAACCTGGCGCTGTACGACGCCCCCGAACAGCGCTACTGCCCGGCGGGCGTCTATGAAATCGTCACGGAGAACGATCGCCCGCGCCTGCAGATCAATGCGCAGAACTGCGTGCATTGCAAGACCTGCGACATCAAGGATCCGGGCCAGAACATCGACTGGGTCGCCCCGCAGGGCGGCGAAGGACCGATCTACCAGGGCATGTGAAGCCGCCTGGGGAATTCGAATTCAGTTGGACCGGCTCGACCAGCTGACCGGCAGTTCGGCGCCGATGCGGGCAGCGACGCGGACGAACTCATCCGCCTTGACCGGCCGGGAGAAGAAATAGCCCTGGCCGTAACCGCAGCCCATGCTTCTGAGGATGTCGAGTTGCGCCTGGCTCTCGATGCCCTCCGCAACCACGCGCAGGCCCAGGCTTCTGGCCATCGTCACGATCGCCTCGACCAGCGTGCGATCGCTGTTGTCTTCGGCGAGGTCATGGATGAAGGACTTGTCGATCTTGACCGTGTCGAGCGGGAAACGCTTGAGATAGGACAGCGAGGAATAGCCGGTGCCGAAGTCGTCCAGATAGACGTGCAGACCGTCAGCGCGCAGGCTTTCGATCCAGTTCTGCGCGGCGCTGACGTTATGCATCAGCACGCCCTCGGTGATTTCCAGGGCGATTGCGGCGCCCGGCAAGCGATGACGCTGGAGCAGCTCGGTGACGATCACCGGGGGCAGGCCGTCCGGAATCTGCCGCACCGAAACATTCACCGAAACATGCAGGTCGAGGCCCTCCCGGCGCCACGCCGCTGCCTGGCGGCAGGCCTCGTCAAGCACCATGAGGCCGATATCGCCGATCAGGCCGATGTCTTCGGCGAGCGGGATGAACACGTCCGGCGCTACCGAGCCACGCACCGGGTGCAGCCAGCGCAGCAGGGCCTCGGCGCCGATCAGATTGCCGTTGTAGAGATCGACGATGGGCTGGAACACCAGATGCAGCTCCCCGGCGCCCAGCGCATGGCGCAGGTCGTCCTCGATGCGCCGCCGGTGCTCGACCGCGGCCTGCAGGGTGGGATCGAAGTGGCGATAAATCCCTCCCCCGGCGGTCTGCGCGCTGTTGAGAGCCAGTTCGGCGCTGCGCAGGAGTCCCGGCGCATCGGCGCCGTCGGCCGGGAACAGGGCGATGCCGGCACTCGCCGAGATCTCGATCGTTTCGTGTTTCCCCGCCGCCACCAGATCATACGGATGACCGATCAATTTCAACAACTGGCCGACACGTGCCGCGACCGCCGCCGCGTCACGCTCTCCCGCCAGAACCAGCACGAATTCGTCGCCGCCGACCCGCGCCGCCAGATCGCCTTCACGGAGCAGCTTGCGGATGCGCTCGGCGACGATCAGCAACAACTGGTCGCCGGCCGGGAAACCGATGGCGTCGTTGATGTGCCTGAAACCATCGAGATCGACCATCGCCAGGGCGAAGGGCGCGCTGTCCGCGCCAATCCCGGCGAGGGCATTCTGCAGACCGGCACGGTTGGTGAACCCGGTCAGGGCATCCGTCACGGCAAGCCGACGTGCCGCGATTTCCTCCAGCCGGCGCTGCGTGACATTGGTAACGATGGCCTGCACCTTGCCGTCACCCAGCGGCGTCACCGCCACATGCAGCCACTTCTCGTCGCCGCGCCGCCCGACCAGCAGAAAGTCGTCGCCCAGCATCCCCCTGCCGACCGCGTGGGCGGAATCGAGACTGTTGCGCAACAGCGCCAGCAGCCGTTCCGGTTCGCGCCAGTTGACTTCGCTGAGCCAGCGTCCCGCGGTTTCGGAACGGCGCGGCAGCCAGGTCAATTCGGCAAAGGCGGGATTGAAGGACTCCAGGCGTCCCACCCGGTCGGCCACGAAAATCCCGGAAGCGGCATTGTCGAACAGGTCCTGGTACTTGCGCTGATCGATCGCCTGCTGGCGGCGCAGATCGCGTTCGAGATCGATGGTTTCGACCAGATGGCCGGCGAGCTGGTTGATATCGCCGACCAGGCGGCCGATCTCGCTGCGCGCATGACTGTCCGGCACGCCGAGGCGCTCGCCGGCGGTGACGTCGATGCGGTGCAGAAGATCGGAAGTCGCCTTGATCGGCCGCACCACCAGGAACAGCATCGCCGCCGCCGCCGCCGCGATGACCAGCGCGATCTGGCCGGCCAGCATCAGGCTGATGAAACGGGCCGCAGCGGCGACGCGCGCCTGGATGGCGGCCTGGTCGGTATCGAGGCGGATCTCCCCGATGACCTCTGCCGGGGTGAAGGGGGAGCGCAGCTGCCGCATCACGGATTGCGGCACGGCCTTGTCCGGCAGCATCCTTGCGGCGACGGTTTCCGCTATCGACGAAGGGCGTTCGGCACGCGCCAGTTCGCGGGCCTTGCGCTGCTCCCTGCCGTGCTCGTAGCCGAGGATCGTGACCCGCAACACCTCGCCGTTGCGCAACAGGCCTTGCGCCACCTCCCGGGCCAACTGTTCGTCGCCCACGAACGCGGCCACGCTGGCCGTGCTCTCGACCGTATCGAGCAATTCGCCCAGGCCGACGACGACTTCGGCATGGGTACGCGCTCCGACCAGATGGTTCACCAGCGCGCTCGACAGACCGCCCATCAGCAGGGCGATGCCGACGACCGCCATCAGGCTGCGCGCCAGGATGCCATGCCACCAGTGCGTGTGCGAGCCGTCGCTCATGGGCTTTACTCGGCCAGTTCGAACACGACCAGCACCCGCCGATCGCCCTGGGCGTGGGCTTTCTCGACATAGGCCAATGCCTGCGGACTGGCGGCCACATGACGCAGGGCAGCCTCGGCGCCGGAAACCGCAAGCGGCGGCCGGGTCCGGCCCGAGAAGACCAGGCGTGCCCAGTAGGCATTGATTTCGGCGAGGGTCTTGCCGACCAGGCGGCGATAGAAGCGCGCCTTCAATTCGCTGTCGCCCGCCAGGTCGACGGGCTCGACCACGATGCCCGATGCCAGCCGGCGATAGCGCCCCAGATAGATGTTGATGACTTCGTCCTGCGTCAGGTGCTCGATGCCGCTCTTCGGGTTGGCCACCACGACCAGCTCCGCATGCGTCGGCGGCGCACAGGCGAGCAGGCCGCAGAAGAGCAGGAAATACAGACCGCGCATGATCAGAAGATGAAATCCAGCACGACGCTGAGCACATCGGTCTTGCCGTTCCAGCCGGGGCTGGTGACGGCGAACGAGAAGTGCGTGTCCGCAGTGGCGCGCACGGCATCCCACTGGAACTTGAGCGCCATGTTGTTGCGCAGGTCCCAGCGCGCGCCGAGGGTGTAGGTCTTGCGGTCGACGTGCGCGCCGGCGACGAACTGCGCGTAAGCTGCGTTCAGAATCGGGTCTGGAATGACTGGCAGCCCGGTTCTGGGCTTGGTTTTCCACCAGGACACGCCGGCATAGGGTGTCAGTGCGCCGAACCGATAGCCCGCCAGCAGGTAGCCCGCCTGCGAATCCTGGTATAAGGCCGTCTCGTGGCGGATGCGGTTGAGCATGCCCTGCACCTGCAGCGGTCCCTGGTCATACAGCGCGCCCAGCGACAGGAAGCGCGTGACGGTCCCCTTCGCCTGCAGGCTGTCGGCAGCCGCATTCCCTTCCGGTCCCGCCCAACGCAAGGGATCGGACAAAAAAGCCGTGTTCATGTCTTCCGAAAACCGGATGCGCGCCGCATTGGCCCGCAACAGCCACGGGCCGCTCATGTAGTCGACGACCAGGCCGCGCAACGGCGAACCGCTGTTCTCCCAGGTGCCGAGCAGGCCACTCACCTTTTCATGCGTCTTGCCGGCAAACAGTTTGCCGCGCACCAGCCCGCCGGCCAGCGGCAGGGTCAGGCTGGCATCGGCGCCTTCCAGCTGCGAGAAGAACAGGGGGCCGAAGAAATCCGCCGCGGGACGCACCGTCAGGTGCGCATAGCCGACCAGCCGCGAGTCGGCCAGCATCATGAAGTCGGCGCCGATGCGGCCGGCCCGCAGTTTGAAACGCTCATCCGGCTTCCACTTGGCAAAGGCCCACAGCAACTCGGGATTGTGGCTGCGGTCGTGATGCAGGCGCGAGACCACCTGGCCGACCAGTTCGAGTTCCGGCGTCAACCGCCAGTTGCCCTGCACGCCGAGAATGCTGTCGATGCGCCCCGACCATTGGCCGCCCTTGATGCCGACCGGTTGCGACAGGTCGCGCACGAATTCGGCGTGGTCGGAAGATGAGCGCGCCAGGCCGACGGTGCCGAAGCCGCGCAGTGAAAACGCCGCCGCCTCGCTGTCCGGTTCGGCATGCGCCAGGCCCGCCAGACCCGCCAGACCAATGGATGCGCCGATCAGCAGCAACAACAGACGTAACTTGTTTGGCATGGAAACTTCACCGGAAGTAATGCCGGCAGGGTAACACAGCAACCTGCCCAAGACCGCAAGGCAGTCGTGCAAACCGCCTTGCCGTCCTGCCAGAGCCGACTTTTTTGGGCGCTAGAACAGGCTGGCGACGACGAAACGATCGCGCGCCGCCAGCTTTTCCAGGCCGCGCGCGGCCTCCAGCGAGGCGCCCCACTTCATGACGTGGGTCAGGAATGTGGTCAATGCGAGCGACAGGGCATAACCTGTTTCCCGCCATTCGGCGCGGAACTCGCTGAAACTGAGCGTGCGCGCGGACAACTTGCCGCTTTTCATCGGCACCAGCGTGACCTTGCAGCCATCATTGCGGATCACGATGGCTGTGCTGCGCTGCAGATTGGTAACAACCACGGCATCCCCCCTGAACACGATCCGGATATCCGGCTAACGGCAGATTTTCGGTCGGCTTGATGGTGGCGCACCAATGAAATGGGCGCCCGCTTGTGGCGGCCGCCCATCGGTGTCCTCCTCCGGTCCTGGTTCTGGATTGGGTGCCCTGTTTGAGCCGGTCCAGAATCGCGGGATTCAGATTCCCTGCTTCAGTTGATCCAGGATAGCCGGGTTTTCCAGAGTCGATACATCCTGGGTGATTTCCTCGCCCTTGGCAAGCGCGCGCAGCAGGCGGCGCATGATCTTGCCGGAGCGGGTCTTCGGCAGGTTCTCGCCGAAGCGGATGTCGCGCGGCTTGGCGATCGGGCCGATTTCCTTGCCGACCCAGTTGCGCAGATCGTTGGCGATCTTCTTGGCTTCCTCGCCGCTGGGCCGCGACTGCTTCAGCACGACAAAGGCGCAGATCGCCTCGCCGGTGACGTCGTCCGGACGCCCGACCACGGCCGCCTCGGCCACCAGCGGGTTGGAGACCAGCGCCGATTCGATCTCCATGGTGCCCATGCGGTGGCCGGAAACGTTCAG
>CAYYHO010000071.1:0-7578 GCA_964471725.1 uncultured Methyloversatilis sp.
GACTCCGGCGATCAGCGCGCCTCGCCCCATCCCGATACCGAAGGATTCGGCCAGTTCCGGGGTCATGTCCTGCACCTCGACGCCGATCCAGCCGCGCGTGACCGAGCCGGTCTTGATGATCTGCTCCATGACATTCCTGGCCAGCGAAACCGGAATGGCGAAACCGATGCCCATCGAGCCGCCGCTTTGCGAATAGATGGCGGTGTTGATGCCGACCAGATGGCCGTTGCTGTCCACCAGCGCCCCGCCCGAGTTGCCCGGGTTGATGGCGGCATCGGTCTGGATGAAGTTCTCGAAGGTGTTGATGCCCAGGTGGGTGCGGCCGAGCGCCGAAACGATGCCCGAGGTGACGGTCTGGCCGACGCCGAACGGGTTGCCGATGGCGAGCACCACGTCGCCGATGCGCAGCGATTCGGCGGAGGCAAAGGTGATCGGCGACAGCGCCGTATCGCTGACGATCTTCAGGACCGCGAGATCGGATTCGGGATCGGCGCCCACCAGCTTGGCCTTGGTCTTGCGCCCGTCGTGGAAGGCCACTTCGATCTCGTCGGCCGATTCGACGACATGGTTGTTGGTCAGCACCAGGCCATCGGCGGACACCACGACGCCGCTGCCCAGCCCTGACTGGCGTTGGCTGTCGTTGCCGAAGCGATCACCGAAAAAGTGCCGGAATACCGGATCGTTGATGAAGGGGTGGCGGCGTACTTCCTGGCTGGTGAAGATATGCACCACCGCCGGCAATGCGGCCTGGGCGGCATCGGCGAAGGTGGCGACCTTGCGCGAATCGCCTGCCGGGGCGGCCTGCTGGACGGCAATGACCGCGGGACTGCCGTTTTCCGGCGGGCGGGACGGCAGCCATTCCGGCTTCAGGGTTTGCAGGACGAACAGCGCCGCGACGCTGACCGTGACGGCCTGGGCGAAAATGAGCCACAATCGATGCATGGATGAATTCTGCGGGAAAGGAACTGAAGATGCTGCGTGAGGAATTGGCGGCCTATCTGGACGGGCTGCTGGAAGCCGCGCGCTTCCGCGATTATTGCCCAAACGGGCTGCAAGTGGAAGGACGCGATACCGTGCGGCGCATCGTCTGCGGGGTCACGGCCAGCCAGGCCTTGCTGGACGCCGCGGTGGCACAAGGCGCCGATGCAATCCTGGTGCATCACGGCTGGTTCTGGAAAAACGAGGACGGGCGGATTGCCGGTTTTCGCAAGCGGCGCATGCAGACCCTGCTGGCGCGCGACATCAACCTGTTTGCCTACCACTTGCCCCTCGATGCGCACGCCGAACTCGGCAACAATGCGCAACTGGCCAGGCGGCTGGGCTGGACGGTGACGGGGCGCTTCGGCGAGCAGGACATCGGTTTCCTCGGCGCAGCCGGGAACTCGGCTATCGACGTTCCGAACAGCGCGGCGGATCCGGCCATCGCCGTTCCGCCAGAGCCGACTATTGCCGCAACACTGGCGGCGCAGGTCGAGCGGGTGCTGGGCCGCGCGCCACTGCTGGTTGGGGATGGACAGCGTCCGGTCTTGAAGCTGGCCTGGTGCAGCGGCGGGGCGCAGGACTATTTCGAACAGGCGATCCGGGCGGGGGCCGACCTGTATGTGAGCGGCGAAATTTCCGAACACACCGTGCATCTGGCACGCGAATCCGGGGTGCCCTACCTGGCGGCTGGCCACCATGCCACCGAGCGCTTCGGGGTGATGGCGCTGGGGAATCATCTGGCAGAACGTTTCGGACTCGACTGCGCATACGTCGAAGTGGACAATCCGGTCTAGCAGCCTGATGTGTCTGGCTGGTGGCTGCGTGCCGCCAGATGCTAGGCGCCGCCGTCCCTCTTGAGCATGGCACTCAGCAACAACAGCTCCTCGGCGACTGCCTGGGGAAAGCCGGTGCGGGCGCCTTCGCGATTGTCGCCGAGCAGGTTGGCGAGATAATCGAAGCAGGCGGGCCTGCCCCACAGTTCGGTCAGCCGTACCGCAATGTGCGGATAGTCTTCGATGCTGCGCAGTCCTGCGGATGAGGGCTGCCAGTCTTCGGGCTGGACGTTGAAATGCAGGCGCAGTTCTTCCGCCGAATGCTCGAATTCCGCCTGTTGTCCGTTCTGGCGGTAGATGTCGAGCAGCTTGAGCCAGTTGCGCAAGGCCGGCTTGGGCTCGTTATGGATTTGCGCCGTCAGGGTTTTGGCGGCGCCCTGCCCCAGCCCCATGGCCAGCATGATTTCAGCGAGTTCGAGTGCCTGCTCGTTGGTTTTGGCGTTGCCCATGGCTCCCGACGTAAGGGTGCGCGAGCCGTTCTCGGCTGGCGCGGAACGGTTTTCATCCGCTCCGGCGAAAGGCGGGCTTGCCATTGCGGCAGGCGCCACCGGTGCAACTGGTGAGACGGGCGGTTCCGGTTCTGTCCGTGCGGCAGGGGCAAAGGATTCCGATCGGGCCGGCAGCGTGGCGGCCGGAGCGCGTGCTGGGCCAACCGGCGTCGCCCCGGTTTTCCTGCGGCGACGCGCCCAGGCCAACAGGAGCAGCAAGAGAAGCGCGCCGCCCGCCAGCTGCACCTCGCGCAGATCCAGCCAGCCCGGTACGGGCAGCACTGCGGAGGGGGCAGGCAAGGCGGCAGCGGCCGGCGCGCTGGCAGGAACCGGGGGTGCAGCGGGCGGCGGGGGAGCCGCGGCGGGAGCGGTCGGGGGGGCGGCCGCAACGCCAGGGTCGGGCATTTGCTGGATCAGGCGGTGGATTTCATTCACCAGGGATTCGATGCGCGACAGGCGCAGCAAAATGCCATCCAGCAGACTGTCCTGCGCCTTGAACCAGGCCACCAATGGCTCGTCCGGTTCGCCGGTTTGCGTTTGACCTTGTCGGGCGGGAGCCGGCTCGGCTGCGGCATGGACGGGGCTGCCCAGAAGTAGAGCCCAGGCCAGAACGATGCAGGCCAGGGCAGTTGTTTTCGGTGGGCGCGCGTGACGGTTCAAGTTATGGAGACCGGGGGTTGAAAATGCCAGATGCGAACATTCTGCCGGCCCCGGTGAGCGGCTAAACCCTGAATACAGCGATTAATGGCGCTTTCAGCCGCGCTTCAGCCGGTCTGCAAACCCCTTGCGCAACTTGGCCACCTTGGGCGCGACAACGGCCTGGCAATAGCCTTGCCCGGGGTGGCGGGCGAAATAATCCTGGTGGTATTCCTCGGCCGGCCAGAAAGTCGGCGCTGGCAGGACGGCGGTGACGATGGGGTCCGACCAGATGCGGCCGGCTTCAAGCTCGGCGATCAGGGCCCGCGCGACATCCGCCTGGGCGGCGGAATGGGTAAAGATGACCGAGCGATACTGGCTGCCGACGTCGTGGCCCTGGCGGTTCAGGGTGGTCGGGTCGTGGATGCTGAAGAAGGCGGTCAGCAGGGTGCGGTAGTCGAGGATGGCCGGATCGAATTCGATCCGCACCACCTCGGCATGGCCGCTGTCACCGCTGCAGACCTGGTCGTAGGCAGGGTGTTCCAACGTACCGCCGCTATAGCCCGAGACGATGGATCTGACTCCGTCCAGCAAGCCCAGTGCCGCTTCCAGGCACCAGAAGCAGCCGCCGCCCAAGGTGGCTGTTTCGGGGCCCGATGTGCTGGCCGATGCATCCTGCAGTGGGGTCGTCTGCGTCATGTTCAGGAATCTCCTGCTTGGGTGCTGCTGGCCTGATCATTCTGCCCAGCCGCCGATGCACATACAATGAGAGCGCGCACTCTAACATGACGCGCAAATCGGAGACCGCCATGCCGTGTCCGCTGTTCGAGAATCATCGCGCGCTGCTCGACCAGGCCCTGGCCGCGATCGCCAGCCGCACCCACTGGTCACCCTACGCGGAGAACCCGCGCAGTTACGGCGAGACGGCTCTGGATGACGGCCTGACGGCATTCGAGGCCTATCGTCATGCGCAGTTCTATCTCGATCAGCCCGGCGTGACCGGACGTTGCGGCGGCGAGAGCTCGCCCTATGGCCTGTCGCTCGATCTGAGCTACCCGCGCTGCAGCCCGGCAGGTTTGATCGCTGCGGCGAAGGCGGCGATGTTGCCCTGGGTGCGTGCCGGCATCGAGGCGCGGACGGGGATTGGCCTGGAGATCCTGGCCCGCCTGAATGCCGCCAGTGCCGAAATGGCCCATGCGCTGATGCACACCACCGGGCAGAGCCTGGGCCTGGCCTTCCTCACCGGCGGACCGCGCGCCCAGGGGCGCGGACTGGAGGCGCTGGCCTGGGCCTATCGGGCGATGACGCAAATTCCCGCCCAGGCAATCTGGCAGCGGACCATCAGCCAGCGGTTGGAGAAGCGCTTCATGGTCGCGCCGCTGGGCGTTTCGCTGGTTATCGGCAGCGCTACCCAGCCGACCTGGAACGCCTACCCCGCCCTCTTCGCCAGCCTGGTGACCGGCAACCCGGTCATCGTCAAGCCGCATCCGACCGCCGTGCTGCCGCTGGCCCTGACTGTTGCGATCACTCGCCAGGCACTCAAGGAGCAGGGCTTCGATGCCAACCTGGTCACCTTGCTGGTGGGCGATCCCGACGATACGCCGGTGTTGCGCGACATCGCGCGGCGGCCGGACATCCGCCTGATCGACTATGCCGGGGCGCCGGACATGGGCGCCTGGTTGCGCGACAATGCCCGCCAGGCCCGGCTGTTCGTCGAAACCGGCGGCGTCAATTGCGTGCTGCTGGACTCCAGCTACGATTACCGGGCGCTGTTGAAAAACCTGGTGCTGTCGCTCTGCCTCGATGCCGGTCAATTGCGCACGACGCCACGGGTCATCTTCGTCAGCCGCGAAGGCATCGAGACGCCCGAGGGCCAGGTCGACTCCGAGCGCTTCGGCCGCGACCTTGCCCTGGCCATCGGCCAATTCATCGAGGAGCCCCTGCGCGCAGTCGAAGTGCTGGGCGCCATCCAGTCGCCGGCGACGGTCGCCCGCATCGCGGCCGTCAGCGAACTGGCCGCAGCGACCGCCGAAGTGCTGCGCCCTTCCGTCGTGCTGGAGCATCCGCGTTGGCCGGCGGCACGCATCCGGACCCCGTTGCTGCTCGGCGCCAGCGCCGCCCAGCGCGAATTGTTCATGGAAGAACGCTTTGGCCCGATCGCCATCGTCGTGACCACCGCGAATACGGCCGAAAGCCTCGCGCTGGCGGAGGCCACCATGCGGGACAAGGGGGCGCTCAACTTCCTGGTGCATACGACGCGGCCCCATGTCAGGGAGTTCTCCGAGGATATTGCCCTGCGCGCCGGGGTGTCGCCTTCGTTCAACCTGACCGGTGCGGCGCTCATCAACCAGCCCGCCGGCTTCGCGGACTTCCATGCCAGCGGCGCCAATCCGGCCGCCAGCTGCAGCATGATCGATGGCGCTTTCGTCAGCAACCGCTTCTATTTCTCGCAGGTGCAGCAGCACTCCCTGCCGCCTTCCAGCATCGACTGGTTGGTGGAACAGTAGCCCGTTGTTGTCGGCGCAGGGATGCGCAAACAGCAACAGCATGCGATTTCATCACCAAAGTAAGACCTGTTATTGGCTTGCATGCAAATATGCCATGCTAAGATTTAATTTTTCGATGTCGATACGGGAGGGCACATGTTTTCCAACATTCGCATTTCGATTCGTCTGGCGATTGGTATTGCATTAACGTTGCTGGTCGTCGTGCTGGTGATGCTGCCAGCGGTTCTCGGGCAATTGGGCAACGTCAGCGCGCGCGCCGAAGCGCGCCAGCTCGATGAATTGCATGCCACCCTGCAAGCCAGCGTCCGCGACGCTTCTGCCGCCGCTCTGGTGACGATAACTTCCGTGGTGAATGCCAAGGGCGTTACCGAAGCCTTCGCCAACCGGGATCGTGCCCAGCTGCAAACGCTGACTTCACCTGTCTTCGATGCGCTGAAGAAGAACCACAACATCAGCCAGTTCCAGTTCCATTTGCCGCCCGCCACCTCGTTCCTGCGCCTGCACGACCTGGCCAAGTTCGGCGACGACCTGTCGGGCTTCCGTGCCACAGTCGTCAAGACCAATGAGGCGGTGCAGGCGCAAAGCGGCCTGGAGAGCGGCGTGGCCGGCATCGGCCTGCGCGGTGTCATCCCGGTTTCATACGAGGGCCGCCACGTGGGTTCTGCCGAAATCGGCGTGACCTTCGGCCAGGATTTCTTCGACTCCTTCACCAGGCAGTTCAAGGCGCCTGCCGCACTGCACATCCGACCCACTTCGGATTTCAAGATTTTTGCCACGACGATTCCCGGCAAGACCACGCTGAATGCCGAACAGATCGCCGCCGCCCTCGGGGGGCAGGTGATTACCGCCCAGGTGAAGATCGAAGGCCAGGACTGGTCGGTGATGGCCAAGTCGGTGCCCGACTTTTCCGGCAAGCCGATTGCGGTCGCGGAAATCCTGATCGACCGCTCCTACTATGCGACCAGCTATCGAAACACGCTGCTGCAAATCCTGGGCATCGGCGTGGTCGCGCTGCTGGTCGGACTGGGGCTGGCTTGGCAATTGAGCCGCAGCATCACCAAGCCGATCGAGCAACTCACGCACGCGGCTGCCGAGATCAGCCGCGGCAAGATCGAGGAAAAGATTGCCGGTACCGAACGCAAGGACGAGATCGGCGACCTGGCGCGGGCGCTCGAACGCATGTCCGCCAGCATCAAGATCGCCATGGACCGGATCAGGAAGCTTTCCGCTTCTTGAGAGCGATTGCCTACTCTACTGCGAGGTGATTGGCTATGGACAAGACTGCAGTGTTTGTGAAATCGGCCAAGGGTCAGGACGCGATCAAGACCAATTCGCGTGAAATCTCCATGAATGACCGGCACATCCTGATCATGGTCGATGGCAAGCGCAACATCGAAACCCTGCTCAAGGATGCCGCCATATTCCGCGACGTCGAGGCGACGCTGACGCGGCTGTTCGAATCCGGCTACATCGATCCGCTCGGTGGCGCCACGAGCGCCGCCGCCGGTGCGCCGCAGCGTCCGGCCGCCGCCGCGGGCGGCGCGCTCAGCAGGGAGACGAAGGCACTGATCGAACAGGAACTCGTGGAGTTTCTGGGGCCGATCGCTTCCCTGCTGTGCGAAGAGACGCTTGCGACAGCAAAATCCCTCGATGAAGCTTTGTCTGCTCTGGGTGCGCAATTGGATCCGCAGCAGGCGGGGCAATTCAAGAAAAAAGTGGCTGAGCGGCTGGCCCGCGGCTGAGCGATTTTTCAGGCACCACCCCGGCCGGGCTGCACTGCCGTTTGTCTGGGCGAAGGATGAGTCGCCAGGCTGTGGCGGGCGCAAGACGTTCCACCATCGGCCCGCTAGCATGGCCTGCCCGGTGCGGGCCATGCTTCTTATTGTTTTCTCCCACAAGGACGTTATATGAAGATTCATGAGTATCAGGGCAAGGAAATACTGCGGAAGTTCGGCGTGGCTACCCCGCGCGGCATTCCCTGTTTTTCCGTCGATGAGGCCGTCAAGGCGGCCGAGCAACTGGGCGGCAAGCTATGGGTCGTGAAGGCCCAGATCCACGCGGGCGGCCGCGGCAAGGGCGGCGGCGTCAAGCTGGCGAAGTCGCTCGACGAGGTGCGTCAGCACGCCTCGGCCA
>CAYYHO010000072.1:0-7405 GCA_964471725.1 uncultured Methyloversatilis sp.
AACTCGCTACACTCGTTTCTCCCCTCAAGGGGCGAGAAAACTCGGGGCGGCCCTTCGTTTTCTTCCAGAGGAGCAAAGATGAATCCCAACATCACCGGGCACCACATTGAAGTCACTCCCGCGTTGCGTGACTACGTCACCGGCAAGGTGGACAAGGTCATCCGCCATTTCGACCATGTCACCAGCGTCCATGTGATACTTTCGGTGGAAAAGCTGGTGCAAAAGGCCGAGATCACGCTGCATGTCAAGGGCAAGGACATCTATGCCGACAGCAGCGATACGGACCTGTACGCGGCCATCGACAAGCTCATCGACAAGCTCGACCGCCAGGTGCTCAAGTACAAGAACAAGAACCAGGACCACTCCCGCGAACGGCCGCAACTGGAGGGCTGAGGGCAGCGGAGGAAAATAGCACCAATGGTCTAAATAAAAACACCCATTTGCAGGCGGCGGAGCGAGGGTTATACTTCGCTTCCGCCGCCGGGAACCCCTACCCGGCGTATTGATTAAGCACCACGCAAACACCTCATCCGATGAACCTCATTGCCAACCTGCTGTCCGTCGACGACATCGTCCTCGACCTTGACGCCAGTAGTAAAAAGCGCGTCTTCGAGCAAGCCGGGCTGCTATTCGAAAACCATCGCGGGCTCGCCTCGAGCGCCATCTACGACGCGCTCTTCGCCCGCGAAAAAATCGGCTCCACCGGACTTGGCCTCGGCATCGCCATCCCGCATGGCCGCATCAAGGGGCTGAAGACCGCCCTGGGCGCCTTTTTCCGCCTGTCCGCGCCGGTGCAGTTCGATGCGCCGGACGGCCTGCCGGTCAGCCTGGTGTTTGTCCTGCTGGTTCCCGAGGCGGCCACTGAGCACCATCTGCAACTGCTTTCCGAGTTGGCGCAGATGTTCAGCAACAAGACCTTTCGCGAGCAACTGTCCGCCGTTCCCGATGCGGCTGCGGCGCATGCGCTCTTTGCGCAGTGGCAGTCGGCCAGCTAAACGTCGCCCAGCTGTTCGAACGCAATCGCGAACGGCTCCAGCTCACCTGGCTCGGCGGGTCCCTCAACCACCCGATCGAGGTCAATCGCGACGACGTCTCGCCAGCCGACCTGATCGGCCACCTCAACCTGATCCACCCCGACCGCGTGCAGGTGCTCGGGTCGCCCGAGATTATCTGGTACAAGCGCCACAACCGGGATGGCGAAGGCAAGGGCAAGCACCATTTCGCGCAGATCATCGCGGCGCGGCCGCCGGCGGTGATCGTCGCCGACGGTTGCGACGTGCTGGAGGAAATTCAGCACGCCTGCGCGGCCAACGACACGCCGCTGTTCACCACGCCCCTGCCGACGGCCCAGGTGATCGACGCGCTGCGCGTCTATGTCTCGCGCCGTCTCGCGGAAACCATCACCTTGCATGGCGTGTTCATGGATGTGCTGGGCATCGGGGTGCTCATCACCGGCGACTCCGGCGTGGGCAAGAGCGAGCTCGGTCTCGAGCTGATCACCCGCGGCCATGGCCTGGTCGCCGACGACGTGGTCGAAGTCTCCCGCGTCTCGCCCGATGCCCTCGAAGGCTATTGTCCCGAATTGCTGAAGGATTTCATCGAGGTGCGCGGCCTCGGCCTGCTCAACATCCGCACCGTTTTCGGCGAAACGGCCTGCCGCCGCAAGATGCGCCTCAAGCTGATCGTGCACCTGCAGCGGCCGAACTCCGATCATTTCGAGATCGCGCGCCTGCCGATCGATGCGCAGACGGAAACCGTGCTCGGCGTTCCCGTGCGCAGGGTCGTCCTGCCGGTGGCCGCCGGCCGCAACCTCGCCGTGCTGCTCGAGGCCGCGGTGCGTGCCACCATCCTGTTGCTGCGCGGCATCGACAGCATGGAGGAATTCCTGCAGCGCCAACAGCGTGCGTTGGAGAACAACGGCGGCTGCTAGCCCGGATTTTTTGCGGCAGGGATACGCCGCGCGGGAAATGTCGCCGTAAAGGTGCTGCCTGCCCCGGGCTTGCTGACGATACCCAGGGTTGCCTGATGGCGTTCCAGCACGTGCTTGACGATCGCCAAGCCGAGTCCCGTGCCGCCGGAATCCCGCGAACGGCCCTGGTCGACCCGATAGAAGCGCTCGGTCAGACGCCCATGGTGGCGCGAATCGATGCCGATCCCGTTATCGGCAACCGCGAAGGCCGCCCCCCCATCGGGCAGCGCATGCCAGCTCAAGGTGATCCGCCCACCCTCGGGGGTATAGCGCACGGCATTGCTGGCCAGATTGCTGAAGGCGCTCTGGAGCTCGCGGCGGTTGCCGACCAGCGTCAGCGGGCCGCTATTCTCCAGGACGACCGCCTGCCGGCCGCCCGACAGGGCACGCGCTTCAGCCTCGATCTGTGTTAGCAGGGCGGCGACGGCGACCGGCTCCTCCTGTACCGGCGCCCCGGTTTCGAGCGTCGACAGGGTCAGCAGGTCCTCGATCAGCCGTTGCATGCGGCGGGCATGCTCCAGCGCCATGTCCAGATGTTGCTCAAGCTCTGCAGGCGGCAGCTGTGCGGCCTCCTCCCGTGCCGTTTCAAGAAAGCCGAGCACCACGGTCAATGGTGTGCGCATTTCGTGGGAAACGTTGGCGACGAAATCGCGCCGCATCGTGTCCAGCCTTTCCAGCCGGGTCAAGTCCTCCACCAGCAGCAGGGTGCGGCCGGCGGAAAACGGCGTGCTGCGCATCTGCAATACCCGGCCGGGACTCCTGACTGGGCGCACCAGCAGCGGCGCCGGCGGCTCGCCAGACTGGCTGCATGCGTCCAGGAATGCCGCGAATTCGGGCTCACGCAGCAGATGCGCCACCGGCATGGCGACATCGCGTCGGGCATCGAGGCCGAGCAACAACTCGGCACGCGGGTTCATCCATTCGATGCTGCGGCGTTCATCCAGGATGACCACGCCCTCGGGCAGGGCTTCTGCAGCCAGGCGAAAGCGTTCGCCCATCTCGTGCAGCGCGGCGCGCTGCGCTGCCGTGCTGCGCGCCCGGCGATGCAGGGCCAGATAAGCGCGCGACCAGCTGCCAACGGCCTCCGGCACCGGCGTGCCGACCGGCTGTTCTGCCCAGTTGCTGAGCCGCTCGATCTGCCGCTCGTGACTGAACAGCCGCCAAAGCGCCACGGCAGCCACCGCGAGCAGGCCATACGCCGGCCCGGCCAGCAGCCAGGCCGGCAGCCCGGCAGCGACAAACCATAAGCTTGTTGCCAGCAGACTGCGCAAGATGTGCATCGGCGCGCCTGGGCCTCAGCGGTCGGCAGCCGAAAAACGATAGCCGCTGCCGCGCACGGTCTGCACCAGCCGGTCGAGTCCGGAGGCCTCGAGCGCTGCGCGCAGCCGACGGATATGCACATCCACGGTGCGCTCTTCGACATAGACGTGATCGCCCCAGACCTGGTCGAGCAGCTGGTCGCGGCTATGGACGCGTTCGGCATGTGTCATCAGGAAATGCAGCAGGCGGAATTCCGTGGGGCCGAGATCGACCGGCATCTCCCGCGCGGTGACGCGATGGGAGAGCGGGTCGAGTTTCAGCCCCCCCAGGATCACGGCGGCTTCGCTGGCCTGCGGCTTGCCGCGACGCAGCACCGCCTGGATGCGGGCCAGCAGTTCCCGCGGCGAGAAGGGTTTGGTGACATAGTCGTCCGCGCCGCTGCCCAGTCCCGCCACAAGGTCGTTTTCCCCCGCCCGCGCGGTCAGCATGATGATCGGCACCGCGCGGGTCCGCTCAGCGCCGCGCAGGCGGCGGGCGCACTCCGGTCCGCTCATGCCGGGCAGCATCCAGTCCAGCAGTATCAGATCGGGCAGGGCGGCCTTGATGTGCTGCAGGCCTTCTTCCGCGCTGGCTGCGGCGATGACGGTGTGGCCGTGCCGGCGCAAGTGCGTTGCGATCAGGGCCTGGATTGCCGGCTCGTCTTCGATGACCAGTATCGACGCGGACATGAGGTGGCTCTTCGATGGTGAGACGGGAGTCTATTGCAGCCAGGTGATGATTTTGTGACAGCGCCCGTTGCGGCGCGATCGGCACGGGCGGTGCCTTGCGCTATGATAGGCGGCCCCAATGTATGAGCCATTATCAACCAGATCCAGACAAGAAATCATGGCCGGTCTCGACAAGAATATCCCTCAACCCACCGAAATCAAACTGCATCAGAAATCGCGCGAACTGGAAATATCGTTTGCCGACGGCAGCAACTTTCGCATGAGCTACGAGTTCCTGCGCGTCAATTCCCCATCGGCGGAAGTGCGCGGCCATGGGCCAGGCCAGGAAACCCTGCAAACCGGCAAGCGCAACGTCGGCATCAGGGCGCTGGAGCCCGTGGGCAATTATGCTGTGCAGCCATTCTTCTCCGATGGCCACGATACGGGCATTTATTCCTGGGACCTGCTCTATCGCCTCGGCGCGAGCCAGGCCGAAATCTGGCGGGATTATCTGGCCCGATTGGAGGCTGCCGGCGCCAGCCGCGATATCGACTCGACCACCAAGCCTCCTCCCGCAGGCGGTGGTTGCAGCAAACACTAAGCATTCACTTCACGCATACAGCTATGGCAGAAACCCATTTCGGCTTTGAAACGGTTCCCGAAGGCGACAAGGCCCGGCGGGTGCGAGGCGTATTTTCATCGGTCGCCGAAAAATACGACCTCATGAACGACCTCATGTCCGCCGGCCTGCACCGGCTCTGGAAAGCCTTTACCCTGCAGATCGCCGGAGCCCGTCCCGGCGAGCGGGTGCTCGACATCGCCGGCGGCACCGGCGACCTGGCCAGCGCCTTCCGCAAGCAGGTGGGGCCGACCGGCGAAGTCTGGTTGACCGACATCAACAACGCCATGCTGACGCGCGGCCGCGACCGGCTGCTCGACGAAGGACGCCTTGGCCCGGTTGCCCAGTGCGATGCCGAAAAACTGCCTTTCCCGGATGGCCATTTCGACATCGTCACCGTCGCCTTCGGCCTGCGCAACATGACGCACAAGGAGCGAGCGCTTACTGAGATGTTTCGCGTCCTAAGACCAGGCGGCAGACTTTTCATACTCGAGTTTTCGAAGGTCTGGGAGCCCCTCGCGCCGGCTTACGATTTCTATTCCTTTAAGGTACTGCCCTGGCTCGGCAAGAAAGTTGTGGACGACGCCGACAGTTATCGTTATCTTGCCGAGTCGATCCGCATGCACCCCGATCAGGAAACCTTGAAAGGCATGATGGAACAAACCGGATTTTCCCGTGTCGACTACCACAATTTGACGACGGGAGTCGTGGCGCTGCACCGTGGTTACAAAATCTGACATCGAAGAACTGAGGAGCACACATGAAACTGACCCTGATTAGCCTGATCACTGCTGCTGTCACCTTCGCCGGCCTCGGGCTCGCTTCCTCCGAAGCCGAAGCCAAGCGGCTGGGCGGCGGCAAGTCCACCGGCATGACCCGCAGCACGACGCCCCCGCCGCCTCAGCAGGCCGTGCCGCCCAAGAGCGCCACCCCGGCTCCGGCCGCCGCCGCCGCGCCTGCCGCCGCAGCCGGCAAGCGCAGCTGGCTTGGCCCGATTGCCGGTCTTGCGGCCGGCCTCGGCCTGGTTGCGCTGCTTTCCCACTTCGGTCTCGGCGAGGAGGTTGCCAACTTCCTGATGATCGCCTTTTTCGTCATCGCCGCGATTTTCCTGGTGCGCTTCCTGATGCGTCGATTTATGCCGCAGAGCGCGTCTCGATTGGCCACGGCCAACGCAGGGGCGGGACAGGCCGGACTCAACCAGCCCCTCCAGTTCGAATCTTCGCAGCCTTATGCGGGTGCCGCTGCAGTACCGGCAGCCGGCCACATTCCTGCCGATTTCGATGCCGAGGGCTTCATCCGCCAGGCCAAGCTCAACTTCATCCGTTTGCAGGCTGCCAATGACCGCGGCGACATGGACGATATCAAGAGCTTCACCTCCCCCGAGTTGTTCGCCGAAATCCAGATGCAGTTCCAAGAGCGTGGCCGTGCCCAACAGGTTACCGATGTCGCCCAGCTCGAAGCCGCCGTTCTCGAAGTCGTCACGGAAGGCGATCAGCACATCGTCAGCGTGCATTTCCACGGCTTGATCAGCGAGGAGCAGGGCGTCGCGCCGGCGCCCTTCGGGGAAGTCTGGCACCTCGCCAAGCCGGTCGATGGCAGCCGCGGCTGGCAGGTAGCCGGCATCCAGCAGACCGCCTGAACCTGATGTCTGGTAGTGCCGGCGGATGCTCGACGCCTTCCTGCTCTCCGGCCTGAACCACCTGTTGCTGGGCGCCGACTGGGCGCCCGCCCGCCTGCGGCCATTTGCCGGTAGGCGGGCGCGCTTCGAGATGCCGCCCTGGCATCTCGACTTGTGCATTGCGGATGATGGCCGTTTCCTCCCCCTCATCGAGTCGGACTCCGGCGCAGCGCCGGAAGCAACTGCGCCGGATGTCGTCATCCAGCTTCCTGCCGACACCCCGTTGCGCCTGCCGCTGGGGCTCGACAAGCTGATGGCGGTCGCCCACGTGACCGGCAATGCGGAATTCGCCACCGAGCTCTCGTTCGTTTTCAAGCATCTGCGCTGGGATTACGAGGAAGACCTGGCCCAGTTGCTCGGCGACATCGCGGCCCACCGGCTGGTGCAGGGTGCGCGTGGCCTGCTGGCCTGGCAACAACAGGCGGCCGCCAACCTGGCCGAAAACATCGGCGAATATCTCGTGCTGGAAAATCCGCTGCTGCTTGCCCATGGCGAATTCGACGCCCTGCGGGCCGACCTCAGCCAACTGGGCGCCAGACTGGCCAGCCTGGAGACCCGCGTCGCCGCACTGCGCGACTGAGCTGCGGTCTCTCAGTCCTGACTTTGCCCGAGCACCAGCAGGGCGACCATTTCATCACTCACGGCCCCCGGCAAGCGCACGGCCCGCACCGTGGCATCCAGCCAGCGCGTGCCGCCCGTGGGCGGGACCAGGCCGATACGCATACGCAGATCGGTGTCCGAGCTGCGGCCCTCGAGCATCTGCATCACCGGATGCTCCTCCAGTCTCAGTCCGACGCCGTTCGCGTCCAGCCAGCGCAGGTTCAGGCTGTCCAGTTTCGTCCCTTGCAACTGCCGGGCATCGAACAGGCCGGCAGCAGTTCGGTTGGCCAGCAGGATACGCCCGGCCCCATCGATCACCAGCACAGCAAAGGGCAGGGCGGCGAACACGGCATGGAAACCCGCCGCGGTGCGCTGGCGCGCCGCTTCGGCTTCCATGTACTCGCTGATGTCTTCCTTCACCGCCATGAAGTTGGCGATCTTGCCGTCGGCATCGAACACCGGCGAGATCGAGGCACGTTCCCAGTACAGGCTGCCGTCCTTGCGCCGGTTGTGGAAGGTGCCGCGCCATTCCTTGCCGCTGGTGATCGACCTCCACAGCTGGCGGTATTCGT
>CAYYHO010000073.1:0-7312 GCA_964471725.1 uncultured Methyloversatilis sp.
AAAGCGTGTTTAGGTGAAAGCCTAACGCGGGTTCGAATCCCGCCCTCTCCGCCACCGCGAATAGTCCCCCTCAGCAACACGACGAGGCTGCCCCGGTGCCCCCGCTATCTGCGTCGAACGGCAGGCTGCCGCCGCAACCCGCGAACAGGCCGTAGTGACGGCTGAAGTCGCCGATGAAATCGAAGTGGGGCGCGAAGCGCGTGTCCTTGAGCATCCGCCAGGTATTACCGCACACCGGGAACACCCGGCCCGTCTCGATGTCGTGGTGCTTGTCGAGCGCCAGCCGGTCGGGGTGGTTGGGGATGGTGCCGCGATAGATCACCGCCTGCCCGTAATCCTCGCAGGCGGTTTCCAGTCCGTCGAGCTTGAAGAGCCGGTAGGTGGCGGAGAAGAAACGCAGGTTGCCGGTGCGGCGCGCCAGTTCCGGATCCGCTAGCGCGAGGGGCCGGTCGCTGACCAGGCGCGGATCGGCGAAGCCCTGGCGATGGGCCAGGCGCTCGAAATCCTTCCAGTACAGCGCTCCCCCGAGGCACTCGCCGTACAGGACCGGATCGTTGCGCACGGCATCCGGCACACGGCGGTCGGCATAGACGTCCGAGAAATAGAATTCCCCGCCCGGCTTGAGCAGCCGGTGCGCCCCGCGCAGCACGGCATCCTTGTCCGGCGACAGGTTGACCACGCAGTTCGAGACGACCACGTCGAAGCTGCCCGGCTCCAGGGGCAGTTCGTCCAGCCGCTCGATGTAGCCCTGCAGGAAGCGCACGTTGCGATAGCCGAAGGCTTCCGCATGGAAATCGATGTGGCGGTCGGCGACCGCCAGCTGTTCGGCCGTCATGTCGACACCGACCACCTCGCCGCGGCCGCCGACCAGCTGCGCCAGGGCGTACACATCCCGCCCGGAGCCTTCCAGCAGCGATGGACAGACGAGGCCGCAGCCGTAGTAGCGCGACAGCACTTCGGGGTGGATGCGGGCCAGCAGCGGCTTCAGCCAGTCGGGAACCTGGTCGCCATCGCAGCAGGCGCTGGTTTTCAGGTCGCTGGAATGTTGCAGCTGGCGACCGTAGTAATCCTTGACAAGTTCATGCATGGTGGAATCCCATCGGAAAAAATGAGACAAACAGCAAAGCGGTCAGGGCAGATACGGCTGCGGATCGATGGCCGGACTTCGGGTGGCGATCCGGTCTGCGAGCAACTGCCCGGAACCCACGGCCATCGTCCAGCCCAGCGTGCCATGCCCGGTGTTCAAGTATAAGTTTTTCAGCCGTGTCGGCCCGATCAGCGGCACGTTGCTCGGCGTCGCCGGGCGCAGGCCGGCCCAGGGTTCGACGACCGCGTCGCTGAATTCCAGTTGCGGGAAAATTTGCCGCGTGCGCCGGATCAGAGCCTGGATGCGCGTCGGGTTGAGGCGCGTGTCGTAACCGCTGAATTCCGCCGTGCCGGCCGCCCGCAGGCGGTCGCCCAGCTTCGAATAGACCATCTTCGCCTCGTCGTCGATGAGGCTGACCTCGCTGGCTTGCGCACCCGCTTGCAGCGGCACGCTGATCGAGTAGCCCTTGGCCGGATAAACCGGGATGGCGAGGCCCAGCGGCCGCAGCAGCAGCGTCGAGTAGCTGCCCAGCGCCACCACGTAAGCATCCGCCGAGAGTTTCTCGCCGCTGCTCAGGCGCAGCGCGCTCACCTGACCCGCCGCGGTCTCGATGACCGCCAGCGTGGCGCCATAGCGGAACTGCACGCCGCGCGCCGCGCAATGCCCGGCCAGCGCCTCGGTGAACAGCCGGGCATCGCCCGACTCGTCGTCCGCGGTATAGGTGCCGCCGACGATCGGTGCGGCTGAATAAGCCAGAGCCGGTTCGATGGCTAGGCATTCCGCCGCGCTCTTGACCACCCGCTCGCAACCGTAGCTGCGCATCAGCGCGGCCTGCGGGATGGCGCGGGCGAATTCCGTCGCATCGGTATAGAAATGCAGGATGCCACGCTCCAGGCACTGGTAGTCGAGCGCCAATTCGCGGCGCAGCGCCTTCAGCCGCGCGCGGCTGTCGAGGGCGAGAGCGAGGATGGCGCGGATGTTGGCGCGCGTCCGTTCCGGGCAGCATTCGCGCAGGAAGCGCAGGCCCCAGGACCATTGCGCCGGATCGGCCGAGAAGCGCCAGAGCAGGGGAGCATCCTCGCGCCCCAGCCACTTCAGAACCTTGAGGGGGGCGGCCGGGTTGGCCCAGGGTTCGGCATGGCTGGTGGAAATCTGGCCGCCGTTGGCAAAACTGGTTTCGCGGGCCGGGCCGGGCTGGCGGTCGATGACGGTGACTGCATGGCCGTCGGCGGCGAGGAACCAGGCCGAGGCCACGCCGGTCAAACCTGCCCCAAGCACTACAATGCGCATTACCGAAACCCGGACCAGAAAAATAAGCGCTGATTATAAATCTGCTTACTCACAAGGAACCCGCCCGATGCTGTACATGATTCACGGAGAAGACAATCCCGGCACATTGGATAAGCGCCTGGCCGCCCGCCCCGCCCACGTGGAACGCCTGCAGGCGCTGCTGGCGGCCGGCCGCCTGATCCTGGCCGGCCCCCTGCCCGCCATCGACAGCCCCGATCCCGGGCCCGCCGGCTTTTCCGGCAGCCTGATCGTCGCCGAGTTCGCCTCGCTGGCGGAAGCGCAGGCCTGGGCCGATGCCGACCCCTACATTGCCGCCGGGGTTTATGCTCGGGTTGCCGTCAAGCCTTTCAAAAAAGCTCTGCCATGAGTGCAGTCGAACAGTTGCGCGCGCGCCTCGCTGCCCTCGACCCGCTGCGCCTCGACATCCGCGACGACAGCGCCCGGCATGCCGGCCATGCCGGCGCCAAGGAAGGCGGTCATTACACGGTCCTCATCGTCTCCGCGCGCTTCGCCGGCCTCGGCGTCATGCAGCGTCATCGCCTGGTGTATGACGCCGCAGGCGATTTGAGGCAGAATGGCATCCATGCCCTGAGCATCACAGCCAGGACACCCGAAGAAATGCAGGCCTGAAATCCCGGCCATTTACTCCCCTCCCTAATACTCAGGAAAATCATGAAACGCGCCCTCCTCTCCGCTTCCCTGTTTGCCCTTACCGCCAGCCTTGCTGCCGCTCCCACCTTCGCCAACCCGACTGCCGGCGCCAAGTCGGCGGTCGCCACCGTGAATGGCAAGGCGATTCCCGCCAGCCGTGCCGAGTTGCTGATTGCCAGCCAGGTGCAGCAAGGCCAGCCCAATTCGCCCGAACTGCAGGCCGCCGTGCGCGAGGAGCTGGTCCGCCGCGAAGTGCTCGCCCAGGAAGCGCTGAAGAAAGGCGTGGAGAAGAAGCCCGAAGTGCAGGGCCAGCTCGACCTGGCCCGCCAGGGCGTGCTGATCGGCGCCTATCTGAATGACTATGCCCGTACCGTGAAAATTTCCGATGACGACGTGAAGAAGGAATACGAGAACATCCGCGCCAATCTCGGCGAGAAGGAATACAAGGCCCGCCACATCCTGGTCGAAACCGAAGCGGAGGCGAAGGGCATCATCGAGAAGCTCAACAAGGGCGAACGCTTCGACGACCTCGCCAAGGTGTCGAAAGACCCGGGCTCCAAGGAACGCGGCGGCGACCTCGGCTGGGCCAACAAGGCCTCCTACGTGCCGCCCTTCTCGGCCGCGATGACCGGCCTCGGCAAGGGCAAGTACACCACGGCCCCGGTGCAGAGCAATTTTGGCTGGCACGTGATCCAGCTCGACGACGTGCGTGAATTGACCGCCCCGGCGCTGGACGATGTCAAGCCGCAGATCCTGCAGGGCATGCGCCAGCGCGCGGTCGAGAAGCACATCCTCGACCTGCGGGCCAAGGCCAAGGTGGAATAGACGCCCCCCCCTTCGCCCCCCTCGCGGGGGGTTATTGCGTGCTCGCTGCGCTCGTTTATTACGGGGAGCGTCCATTGATTGCACAGCGGGTTGCGCCTGGCGGCGCGTGCCGCGTTTGCTTGTGACGGCACGGCGCAAACGCTACCGTGTTGCGGCTGTATTGTTTCGCGCTTGCAATGAAAAGTCGGCGCTGGCGGGACGGCGCGCATGACGCAAACGCGGGGCTGCATGGCCCCCTGATCATTTCTCCCGCGTTACATTTCACTCCATGAACCTGCGTGTCTCGCCCTACCTGCTGCTCAGCCTCGCCAACCTGTTCTGGGCCGGCAACTGGATCGTCGGGCGCGGCATTCGCGACGAGGTGCCGCCGCTCGCCCTGTCGTTCTGGCGCTGGGTCATCGCCCTCGCTTTCCTGCTGCCGATGGCCTGGCCTTATCTGCGGCGCGATCGCGCCTTGCTGCTGGCCGGCTGGCGCTGGCTGCTGCTGTTCGGCATCCTCGGCACCTGCCTGTACAACGCCCTCGCTTACATCGGCCTGCAGCAGACCGAGGCGGTGAATGCCCTGCTGCTGAATTCCTTCATTCCCATCGTCATTGTCCTGCTGGCCTGGCTGTTCCAGGGCAAGCGGCTGCGCAACATCGAAACCGCGGGCATCGTGATTTCCTTCCTGGGCGTGCTGGCCATCGTCGCGCGCGGCGATCCGCGCACCCTGCTGATGCTGAGCCTGAATGCCGGCGATTTCTGGATCCTGCTGTCCGTCGTTTCCTGGGCGCTGTATACCCTCCTGCTGCCGCGCCGCCCTGCCGCGCACCCGCTTGCCTTCCTGTTCGCCATCGCCAGTATCGGCCTGCTCGCCACCCTGCCGTTCTATCTGCTCGAAATACAGGGCGGCCGCCAGATCGCCGCAACGCCCGCCTCCTGGCTGGCCATCGGCTATGCCGGCATCTTTCCCGCCTTCCTCGGCTTCATCTTCTGGAACAAGGGCGTCGAGCAGGTCGGCGCTGCCCAGGCCGGCCTGTTCCTCCATCTCATGCCCGCCTTCGGCATCGTGCTCGCCGCCGTTTTCCTCGGCGAACGACTGCTCAGTTTCCATTTCATCGGCATTGCGCTGATCTTCGGCGGCATCTTCCTCACCACGCGCCGGCGGGTGCGGCTGTGATCGAAGCCTTCCGCAACTGGCGCCGCCAGCGCGCCGCCGCCAAGGTCGCCATCAGCGATGTCCAGTGGCAGGCAGCCGAATATGCCCTGCCTTTCCTGGATCGCCTGAACGCGGAAGAGCGCAGGCGACTGCGCGAACTCGCCCACCAGTTCATCGCCACCAAGGAATGGGACGGCGCGCAGGGTCTGCAGCTCAAGGCGGACCAGCAGCTGTCCATCGCCCTGCAGGCCTGCCTGCCGATCCTCAACCTGGGCCTCGACTGGTATGAGGGTTGGGTAGGCATCGTCGTCTATCCCGGCGACTTCGTCATCCCGCGCCAGCTGATCGACGCCGATGGCGTGGTGCATGAATACGACGACGCGGTGCTCGGCGAAGCCTGGGAAAGCGGCCCTGTCCTGCTTTCCTGGTTCGACGACCTGGGACAGGTGGGCGATGTGAGCATCGTCATCCACGAATTCGCCCACAAGCTCGACATGAGCAATGGCGAAGTCGACGGCATGCCCGCCCTGCATCGGGACATGAGCGCAGACGCCTGGACGGCCGCCTTCGCGCCGGCCTACGCCCACTTCTGCCGGCAGATCGACGAAGCGACCGGCAGCGGCGCGGCAACCACCCTCGATCCCTACGCCGCCGAGAATCCCGGCGAATTCTTCGCCGTCTGCAGCGAAGTGTTCTTCGAGGCGCCCGAACTGCTGCACGAGGAATACCCGGCGGTGTATCGGCAACTGCGCCTGTTCTACCGCCAGGATCCCTTGCGCGCGTAAAAAGTCGGCTCTGGCAGGACGGCGTCAGGCTGCCTCGACCCGTTCCCGCGGCAGCATCAGGTTGAGCAATATTGCCGCCACGCCGCACAGGCTGATGCCCTGCAGCGCAAAGCCGTCCAGCGTCAGCGTGAAGCCGCCGATGCCGAGCACCAGCACGACGGAGGCGATCACCAGGTTGCGCGGCTGCTGGAAGTCGACCTTGCCCTTGACCAGCGTGTTGAGGCCGACCGAGGCCACGGCGCCGAACAGCAGCATCATGATGCCGCCCATCACCGGCGTCGGGATCGTCTGCAGGATGGCGTTGAATTTGCCGAAGAAAGCCATCAGGATCGCAAAGCCGGCGGCCCAGGTCATGATCGCCGGGTTGTAGTTTTTCGTCAGCATCACGGCACCGGTGACTTCCGAGTAGGTGGTGACCGGCGGCCCGCCGAGGAATCCCGCCACCGCCACCGCGGCGCCGTCCCCGGCCAGGGTGCGGTGCAGGCCCGGCTTCTCGGTGTAATCCTTGCCCGTGACGCCGCCGATGGCGATGACGTCGCCGACATGCTCGATCGCCGGCGCCAGGGCAACCGGGATGAGGAACAGGATGGCCGCCAGATTCCATTCTGGCGTGACGAACTGCGGCACCGCAATCCAGGGAGCCGCGGCCACCTTCGAAAAGTCGATCAGGCCGAGCATTACCGCCGCCAGATAACCGGCGCCGACGCCGGCGAGAATCGGCACCAGGCGGAAGAAGCCCTTGGCCCAGACCGAGACGGCGATGGTCACCATCAGCGCGATGCCGGCCAGCAGCAGCGCGGTACCGTAATCCATCAGTTCCGCCTTGCCGTCGCCGGTCTTGCCCATCGCCAGATTCACCGCCACCGCGGCCAGCGACAGGCCGATGATCATGATGATCGGGCCGATCACCACCGGCGGCATCATGCGGTGGATGAATTCGGCGCCATGGCGGCGCACCAGCGCCGCGAGAACGAAGTACATCAGGCTCGCCGACATCAGGCCGCCCATGGTGGCCGGCACGCCCCAGGTCTGCACCGCGAAGATGATCGGGGCGATGAAGGCGAACGATGACCCCAGGAAGATCGGCACCTGCCGGCCGGTGAATGCCTGGAA
Organism: uncultured Methyloversatilis sp.; assembly: GCA_964471725.1. Taxonomy (GTDB): domain Bacteria; phylum Pseudomonadota; class Gammaproteobacteria; order Burkholderiales; family Rhodocyclaceae; genus Sulfuricystis. The sequence goes on from CAYYHO010000073.1 coordinate 6,890, forward strand.
GATCAGGGTGCCGACACCGGCGCCGAGCAGCGCCAGGCTCGGATCGAGGCCGGTCAGGATCGGCACCAGCACGAGGGCGCCGAAGGCGACGAAGAGAATTTGGGCGCCGGCAAGACCGCGGCGCCAGAGGGGTTCTTGTTGCATGGGTGGCTGCCTTTCGCGAAAGGTTGCAGATGAAGGTGTAGCGGAAAAACCGGGGCGGATAGCCGCCAGGAAAGCGGACTACTTGGTGCCGAAGATCTTGTCGCCGGCGTCGCCCAGTCCCGGAATGATGTAACCGTGCTCGTTGAGATGACTGTCGATCGCCGCCGTGTATACCTCGACATCCGGGTGCGCGGCCTCGAGGGCGGCAATGCCCTCGGGGGCCGCCACCAGCACCAGCGCCTTGATGCGTTTGGCGCCCTTGCGCTTGAGCATGTTGAT
>CAYYHO010000074.1:0-7235 GCA_964471725.1 uncultured Methyloversatilis sp.
CGACGTGCTCCTGCCCGACCAGCGTGTCGAAGGACTTGGGACGCCACTTGCGGGCCAAAACCTGGTAACTCATGCGCGGATTTTATCAAACGACAACGGGCGTCTCGCGCAAGACGCCCGTTTATATTGCGGATGCAGCGGATTAGCTTTGCGGTGCAATACCCCGGCCCGGGCCGCGCATCATGCCGCCGCCTCTCGGGCCGCCCATGCCGGGGCCCATGCCCTGCCCCATGCGCATGGCCTGCTGGTCGGCGATAGCCTTCTGCTCGGGAGTCAGGGCCTCGTAGAGGCGCGTGAAGCTGGCGTTGACCTCGGCCATGGCGGCCAGGTGCGACTGCATCATGGCCTGCCGCTGCGCCATGCGCTCGGGCGCGCTCAGCTTGGTGTCGGCGGCCAGTGCGCGCATGCCCTGCATGCCCTTGCCGGCTTCGCCCTTGGCCTTCTCGGCGAAAGCCTGCCACAGGGGTTCCTGCTCGGGCGTCGGCTTCAACTGGGTCTTCAGCATGTCGAGACGATATTCGGCGCGCTGCGCCGGATCGACCTGCATGGCGGCACGGCGCCCCATCGGGCCACCCGGCCCCATCCCGCCGCATGGCCCCATGCCGGGTCCCATGCCGGGTCCCATGCCACCGCCCATGCCAGGGCCCATGCCGGGCCCCATGCCAACCTGCGCCAGGGCAACGCCGCTGAATGTCGCCGCCAGGATCAGGCCGGCAATGATGCTGTGATTGCGTTTCATAGTGCTCTCCTTGTAATTGCCTGTTTGGCAGGAGAGATTAGGCGCCCCGGATGTAAGCAGGCTATATCCGATTTGTAACCGGGTATGAGCCACCCCCGGAAGCGCTGCCACCGAATCCGGGTTACCCGCGCGCCAGCAGCCTCAGGCTGACGATCAGTTGGTCGCAGCGCGCATGCAGGTCGTCCAGCAGTGCCAGGGCTTCTGTCCGCCCCCCCTGCGCGCTGAGCCGAACCATTTCATTGCCGAGCGCGTGTACCCGTTCGTGCAGATCGGCCACAGTCGCGAAATCGGCGCGCCTGCCGAACCGCATGCGTCCCTCCGCGTTTTGCCACAGGCCAAAATTGCATTGACGGGCATCCATCGGCGGCGGCACATCCCGATCGCCGGCGAGAAAGGATTCGAGCGCCCGTATCCAGTGCCGGTGTTTCACTTCCGCATAAGCCAGGGGCAGGTCGTTGTCGCTGCGCGTGCGCGCCGCCCAGGCTGTCCAGGCCGCATCGGGACGCCAGGTCGCTGCCCAGCCGGGCAAATCCCCTGCCGGCATCGGCCGGGCGATGCCGTAGCCCTGCGCCAGTTCGCAACCGAGCGGGAGCAGCAGTTCGCCGTGCACCACCGTTTCAACGCCTTCGGCAATCGCCTGCCGCCCGAAAGCCATGGCCAGCCCGACGACGCCCTCGACGATGGCCAGGTCATCGGGATCTTCGAGCATGTCGCGGACGAAGCTGCGATCGATCTTCAGCATGCCGGCCGGCAGGCGCTTCAAGTAGGTCAGCGAGGAATAGCCGGTGCCGAAATCGTCCAGCGCGAAGCGCACGCCGAGATCGCGGCACGCGTGCATGATGGTGGAGACCTGGGCGATATCCTCCAGCGCGCTGGTTTCGACGATTTCCAGCTCCAGCATCGAAGCCAGGACATCGGGGTGTTTTTTCAGCAGCGCCTCGAGGCGGCGCGGAAAATCATCCTGCTGCAACTGCAGCGCCCCGACATTCACGCTCACCGGCACATCCAGACCTTCGTCAAGCCACTGGCCCATCTGCCCGAGCGCAGTGTCGATCACCCATTCGCCCAGCTCGATGCCGAGCGGATGGTTCTCGACGATGGGCAAGAAGAACGCCGGCGCCAGCAATCCACGCTCGGGATGCTGCCAGCGGATCAGCGCTTCGGCGCCGATCACCTCCCCGCTCTTCATGTTCACCTTGGGCTGGTAATGCAGCACGAACTCGTGCCGCTCGTAGGCGAGGCGGATGCGTTCGAGGCTCTCGCGCTGCGACTGCACCGCTGCATCCTGCTCGACATCGAACAGGTGGTAACGGTTCTTGCCGCCCTGCTTGGCCTGATACATGGCCTGGTCGGCATGGCGCAGCAGCTGCTCGGCATCGCTGCCATCCTTCGGATAGAGGGTGACGCCGATGCTCGCCGAGACATTCAGCTTCACATCCTTCACATCGGTCTGGGCCGCCGCCGCCTGCAGCAGGCGCTCGAGGACCGCCCAGCAGTCCTGCGGCTGTTGCAGACCGATCAGCACCGCGACGAATTCGTCGCCGCCGATGCGCGACAGGGTATCGCCCTCGCGCAATGCCAGCTTCATGCGCTGGGCAATTTCGATCAGCAGCAGGTCGCCGGCATCGTGGCCGTAGCGATCGTTGATCGCCTTGAAGCCATCCAGATCGAGGTAGGCGACTGCGAGGAAACAGCCGCTCCGCTGGCACTGCGCCATGCCCTGGCGCAGGCGGTCGGCCAGCAGGACGCGATTGGGCAGGTTGGTCAGGGCATCGTAATGGGCGATGTGTTCGAGTTGCTGCTGGTGCTCCTTGGCTGCGGTAATGTCGGTGAACAAGGCGACGTAGTTCTGCGTCCGGCCGGCCGCGTCATGCACGGCGCTGATGGTGATCATTTCGGCATACACCGTGCCGTCCTTGCGGCGATTCCATAGTTCACCGTACCAGTGACCCTTGGCAAGCAGATCGTGCCACAGCTTGGCGTAGAACTCCGGCCCCTGGAAGCCGGAACTGAACATGCGCGGGTTCATGCCCAGCACCTCCTCGCGGGCATAGCCGGTCAGGTAGCTGAAGGTGTCATTGACCTCGACAATGGCGCCGCTGGCGTCGGTGATCATGATGCCCTCGCGGGCGTGCGAGAACACGCTGGCCGCCAGTTTCAAGCCGGATTCGTTCTGCCGCAGGCGCCGGTTCTGCAGCAGCAGCCGCGTACCCATGCCGGCGAACACCAGCAGCAGAGCCCCCAGGCTCGCCGTAATCCAGACCGCGTACCTGTGCCAGAGGTCGGCGAGGGTGAACTCCGGCGCGACCTCGTAGGGCGGCAGCCGCAGGCGGCGCAACAGGTTGTCGACCCCGCTGTAATCGGCCGGAATGGCAAAGCCGTTTATGCCGGCAGCTCGTGCTGCCGGGCTGTCACTGGGCAAGCTGAACAGGGCGACGGCCAGGCGACGGGCGAGCTGCTCGTCGAAGGGCAAGACCATCGCGACCGGCCATTCGGGATAGAGCCGGGTAGAGCCGATATAGGGGTAGTCCCCGAATTGCTGGCGGTGAATGATCTTGATGCGGCCAAGGTCGAGCTTGCCTTCGCGCACCAGCGCCTCGATCACGCCGCTGCGGACAAAGCCGGCATCGGCGCTGCCATCCAGTACAGCCGTGACAACCCGGTCGTGGGGCATGCCGGTGGCGTGCAGCATGTCCGCTTTGGGCGGCGGCACGCCGGCCTCCAGCAATTCGATGGCCTGCACCTGGTAACCGCCAAAGGATTCCCTGCTGGTGGCTGCTATGCGCTTGCCGGCCAGATCGGCCAGCGAGTCGATCCCGCCGCTGCCGGCGCGGGCGATGATCACGCCGCCGAAATTCGCAACTTCGCGCCCATCTTCCAGGTTGATCTGGGTGGCCAGCGGCGCCGACAAGCCGTGGCGTTGGCGCAACAAGATGTGAAAGCCGGGATTGCTGAGCACGACATCCAGCTTGCTTCCCGCCACGGCGGCCTCGAGTTCGGGAAATCCGAACACCGACAACTCGACGCGCTGCCCAAGACTGGTTTCGAGATAGGCGGCGAGCGGCTGCCATTGCGCCAGCGCCTGCTCTGGGGGACGCACGGCCAGCACGCCGAAGCGTATGGGTGCGGCCAATGACGGCTGCGCCGGGGCGACACCCTCTGCCGGCCGAAGCGGCGCCTGCGGCCGAAGCGGCGCCTGCGGCGCTACCTCAAGGCTATTGCTCGCCGCCCTGGTCAGGCAAGGCGCCAGGAGCAGCGCAACAGCCAGGGGGAATACCAGCGAGGCAGCATACGAGCGCTTCATGCCCTTACCTTTCGCTTTCGTCGTTGGGCAGCACTGCAACCGGACCGGGTCAAGCAGCGCCAGTCTAGAAGCCCGGATGGGCGGGCATCCAGCAGACGCAAGAAAAAGCGAACAGAAAAAGCGGTAGGTGGCGAGCCTGACCCCCGGCACTTGCAGTAAATGGCTGTGGCTGCTTCCTTCCGGACCTGACCAGATTCACCACCCCGCAATGCGGGGAGACCCGCCACGGTGAAGTCTAGCAGAAGATGGCAGCTCCGCTTGCCTCGGCTCGCCGCCCGGCCCGACAGGCCGCCTACAATGTGAGCCTGACTCGCTCTGCCGCCATCCCGCCATGCCGCCCCGCTACAGCATCCCGCCCGAGGAAATCGAGATCACCGCCATCCGCGCCCAGGGCGCGGGGGGGCAGAACGTCAACAAGGTTTCCAGCGCCGCCCACCTGCGCTTCGACGTCGCCGCCTCCTCGCTGCCGGAGGAAATCCGCGCGCGGCTGCTGCAGCTCGGCGACCGGCGCATCAGCCGCGAGGGTGTCGTCATCATCAAGGCGCAGAAATTCCGCAGCCTGGAGAAGAACCGCCTGGAAGCGCTGCGCCGCCTGCTCGACCTGATCGACGGCGTCGCCGTGCCGCCGAAACTGCGCCGGCCCACGCAGCCGAGCCGCGGCGCCGTCGCGCGGCGGCTCGAGAGCAAGCAGCGGCGCAGCCTGCTCAAGGCAACGCGGGCGCGCAACGCCGATCGGGAGTAGCGTGAAATAACGCCGCAGCGTTTTCGAAGGGCCGCCCCGAGAAAACGCGGCACGCGCCGCCAGGCGCAATCCGCTCAGCAGCCAAACCGACAACGCCCCGTGATAGCCGCGCGCAGCGCGCACGAAATAACCCCCCGCGCGGGGGGCACCAGGCCGTAGGCCGCAGGACGCTGCGCAGCAGCGGTCCCGAGCAAAGCGAGGGATGCGCCAACGGCGCACAAAGGGGGGCGGGCCTAAATTCAGCTTTGCCGCAAAAACTCGCGCACCACGGCCACCTGCTCGTCGTCCATGAACATCGGCGCATGGCCGACGGCGGGGATTTCCACGACGCCGGCGCGCGGGCCGCGCTTGCGCATCTCCGCCACGGTCTCGCGCGTCAGCAGGTCGGAATGCTCGCCGCGAATCACCAGGGTCGGGTAGTGGATCGCATCGTAGAGCGGCCACAGCTCGATGTCCCGCATTTCTCCATTTGGCTCGCCCTGGGCCGCCATCGCCGCCTTGAAGGGCACGACGATGGCCGGGTCGTAGCGCAGCACGAAGCGCCCGTCCGGCGCCGTCTTGACGACGTGCTCGGTCAGGTGGCGCCACTGGGCATCGGTCAGCTTGCCGAACGGCGCGGCGACCTGCCGGAAGTAGGCCTCGGCCTCGGTCAGCGAGGCGAAGTCGAGCGGCTTCTCCAGATAAGCGCAGATGCGCCGCAAAGCGGTGGCGGCCACCACCGGCCCGACATCGTTGAGGATCAGCTTGCGCAGCGGCGTCTCCTGCTGCGCCGCCAGCGCCATGCCGATCAGACCGCCCATCGAGGTGCCGAGCCAGTCCACCGTCTCGACATTCAGGCGCGCGAGCAGCGTTGCCATGTCGGCTGCATATTGCTGAGTGGTGTAGTGCGCCGGGTCGCGCAGCCAGTCGCTCTTGCCGCGGCCGACCACGTCCGGGCAGACGATGCGATAGTCGTTCGCCAGCCCCTGGGCCAGGAAGTCGAAGTCGCGTCCGCAGCGCGTCAGGCCGTGCACGCAGACGAGCACGCGCGGGTTCTTCGGATCGCCCCATTCCGCATAGGCCATGCGGTGGAAGCCGGCGGGGCTGAGGCAGTGCACGTAGGAGAATCGGGGCTGGGTCATGGTTGTGCCTGGGTGGTTTCAACGGGTGCAGGGATCGCAGGGACCGTATTGTGCCAGTAGCGGCGGCGCTGCTCCCGCGCATGGCTCAGGTGGGTGCCCGTGGCAGCGAGCGTCACGCGCACGGCGCCGGACGCGTCGGTGCGCTGGATTGCCGCACCCTGAGCGGCATAGCGCGCGACGACCTCGGGCCAGGGATGGCCGAAGCGGTTGCGATAGCCGACCGGAAAAATCACCGCGCGCGGCTGCACCGCCGCGACGAAGGCCGGCGAGGACGTGCGCCTGCCGCCATGATGGGGCGCGACCAGGATGTCGGCGCGCAGGGCATCCCCTTCCCGCGCCAGCAGTTCCGCTTCCGCCGCGCCTTCGACATCGCCGGGGATCAGCACGCTGCCGTGCGCGCCTTCAATCTTCAGCACGCAGCTCATGGCATTCGTGCTGCGTTTGCGGGCATGGTCTTCCGGCGCCGGGTGCAGCACGCGGAAACGCACGCCGTCCCACTCCCAGGCCGTGCCGGCGACACAGGATGCGGCGGGACGCCGTGTCGCCAGCGCCGACTTTTCCAGCAGGGCATGACCGGCGGGCAGCGATGCGAGGAAATGCCCGACCGGCATGCCGGCCAGCAGCGAGGCCGCGCCGCCGGCATGGTCGGCATCGGCATGGCTGACCAGCAGCAGGTCGAGCCTCGCCACGCCGCCGGCGCGCAGGTAGGGCAGCAGGATGCGGTTGCCGCTGTCGGCCGCGGCCGTGAAGGCCGGGCCGGCGTCGAACAGCAGGTCGTGCGTGGCGGTCTGCACATGGACGGCCTGCCCCTGGCCGACATCGAGCACCGTCAGGGTCAATTCGCCGGGCGCCGGCCGTACGGGATAAATGAAGAACAGCGGCAGGAAGGTCACCACGCCCAGCCAGCGCGCCGGGAAGCCGCGCGGCAGCAGCAGCCAGGCCGTACCGAGCAGCGCCAGGGGCACCGCCCAGGCCGGCGGCGCATGCTGCTGCCAGAGCGCGCCGGGCAGCGCGGCCAACCAGGCGAGGAAATCCAGCAGCGGCGCCAGCAGTGCATGGGCCAGCTGCAGCGCCCACGCGAAGCCCGGCAGGCTGCCGAGCAGCGCCAGCGGCGTCACCAGCAGGCTCACCACGGGGATCGCCAGCGCATTGGCGAAGGGCGACACCAGCGAGAACTGCTGGAACAGCGCCAGCAGCGCGGGCACCATGCCCAGCGTGATGGCCCACTGCGCGCGCCCCCACTCCAGCAGCCAGTGCGGGCGCGCCAGCCGCCCGCTGGCGATGTGGAACAGCACGGCCACCGCGCCGAAGGAAAGCCAGAAGCCGGCC
>CAYYHO010000075.1:0-7168 GCA_964471725.1 uncultured Methyloversatilis sp.
TCCCGGTTTTTACGAGCGCTTGTCGACCTGGCTGCCCTCGCTGGTCGAGCACCGCTGCAGCTATGAGGAGCATGGCGGTTTCCTGCGCCGCGTCAAGGAAGGCACCTGGCCGGCCCATATCCTCGAGCATGTCACGCTGGAATTGCAGAATCTCGCCGGCATGCCGGGCGGCTTCGGCAAGGCGCGCGAGATGCAGCAGCGCGGCATCTACAAGGTCATCGTGCGCGCCTGGCACGAACCGGTGACGCGCGCCGCCCTGCTGTCCGCCCGCGACCTGGTCATGGCGGCCATCGAGGATCACCCCTACGATGTCGCGGCGGCCATCGAAGAGATTCGCGACATGGTCGATTCGCTCTGCCTCGGTCCCAGCACGGCTTCCATCGTCGATGCCGCCGATGTGCGCGACATCCCGGCAATCCGTCTTTCCGAGGGCAATTTGGTCCAGCTCGGCTACGGCGTGCGGCAACGGCGCATCTGGACCGCCGAAACCGACCGCACCAGCGCCATCGCCGAGACCATCTCGCGCGACAAGGATTTGACGAAATCCCTGTTGCAGACCTGCGGCGTGCCCGTGCCGGAAGGACGCATGGTCGATAGCCCCGCCGACGCCTGGGAGGCGGCCGGCGAGGTCGGCCTGCCGGTTGTGGTCAAGCCCTGCGATGGCAACCACGGCCGCGGCGTTTTTATCAACCTGAACACGCAAGCGGAAATCGAATCGGCTTTCGCCGTGGCCCTGGAAGAGGGCAGCGGTGTGATGGTGGAGCGCTCCGTTTCCGGCATCGAGCATCGCCTGCTGGTGGTCGGCGGCAAGCTGGTGGCGGCGACGCGCGGCGACATGGTGTCGGTGGTGGGCGACGGCCAGTCGAACATCGCCGAGCTGATCGACCTGCAGATCAACAGCGATCCGCGGCGCGGCGCCACCGAGCACCACCCGCTCAATTACATCCGTCTCGATTCCGCCGCACGCCTGGAAATCTCCCGCCAGGGCCTGACGGAACACAGCGTGCCGCCGGCCGGGCACAAGGTGCTCATCCAGCGCGCCGGCAACCATGCCTTCGACGTCACGGACGAGGTGCATCCCGACGTGGCGCGCATGGCCTGCCTGGCCGCCAAGATCGTCGGCCTGGATATCGCCGGCGTCGATCTGGTGGCCGAGGACATCGCGCAGCCGCTGAGCGCGCAGCGGGCGGCGATCGTCGAGGTGAATGCCGGTCCCAGCCTGCTGATGCACCTCAAGCCTGCCGTCGGCAAGCCGCGTCCGGTGGGCAAGGCGATTGTCGACAGCCTCTTCCCGAACGGCGAGATGGGCCGCATCCCGGTCATCGGCGTCACCGGCAGCCGCGACACCACGGCGGTGGCGCAGATCGTCGCACGCCTGCTGCAACTCGACGGCCGGCGTACCGGCCTGGCCTGCGCGGACGGGCTCTACCTCGGCCGCCGCCAGATCGAACAGGTGGATAGCACGCGCTGGGAAGCCGGACAAAGGCTGCTGATGAACCGCAGCCTCGATGCCGCGGTGATCGAGAATCCGTCCCGCCTCATGGCGTCCGAAGGCCTCGCCTACGACCGCTGCCAGATCGGCATCGTTACGGCTATCGACCATGCCGCGCTGTTGCCCGAGCACGGCATCGACACGCCCGAACTGCTGTTCAAGGTATTGCGCACCCAGGTCGACGTGGTATTGCCGAATGGCATCGCCGTGCTGAATGCCGACGACCCGACCGTGGCCGGGATGGCCGAACTCTGCGACGGCGAGGTGATCCTCTTCAGCGCCGACGCGGCGCTGCCCGCCATCGTCGAGCATCGCCGCCAGGGCGGACGCGCCCTGGTGGTGCGGGATGGCCACATACTGCTCGCTGCCGGCCCGCAGGAGGCGCCCCTGATGGAACTGGCCGCCATCCCGCTGCTGCGTGAATCGGCCGCCCATCTGGCTGGCGTGCTGGCTGCCCTCGGCGCCGGCTGGGCGCTCGGCCTGTCGCCCGACATCCTGCGCACCGGCATCGAAACCTATCATTTCCCCGGCGCTGACGCCTCTTCTGACTAACCCCTGCCATCACCATGGAAATCTCACGCATCCGGGCCCTGCGCGGCCCCAACCTGTGGAGCCGGCACACCGCGATTCAGGCGCTGGTGCTCTGCGAAGAAAACGAAAACGCCCTCAGCCATCTGCCCGGCTTCGAGGCGCGCATCCGCGCCCGCTTTCCCCATATCGGCGCCATGCGGCCGATCGGCTACGAGGGCGACATCTCGGTGGCCCATGCCATCCAGTTCGCGGCGCTCAACCTGCAGGCCCAGGCCGGTTGCCCGGTCACCTTCAGCCGCTGCGCGCCGACCATCGAGCCGAATCTCTACCAGGTGGTGGTCGAGTATTCCGAAGAAGCCGTCGGCCGCCGCGCCTTCGCGCTGGCCGAGGAGTTGTGCCGTTCCGCTCTGGACGACACCCCGTTCGACATCGACGCCGCGCTGGCCGAACTGCACGAGCTGGACGAGGACGAGCGCCTCGGCCCCTCGACCGGCTCCATCGTCAATGCCGCCCTGGCGCGTGGCATCCCCTGCCGCCGGCTGACTTCCGGCAGCCTGGTGCAGATGGGCTGGGGCAGCAAGCAGCGGCGCATCCAGGCGGCGGAGATCGACAGCACTTCGGCGATTGCCGAAGCGATCGCCCAGGACAAGGATCTGACCAAGCAATTGCTGCATGCCGCCGGCGTGCCGGTGCCGATCGGCCGCATCGTCAAGGATGCCGATGAAGCCTGGCAGGTGGCCAACGAGATCGGCCTGCCGGTGGTGGTGAAGCCGCGCGACGGCAACCAGGGCAAGGGCATCACCGTCAATATTTCGAGCCGCGACCAGATCCAGATCGCCTTCGCGGCGGCCGAGGCTGTGCGTGACGACGTCATGGTGGAGCGCTTCATCACCGGCCACGACTTCCGCCTGCTGGTGGTCGGCGACAAGCTGGTGGCGGCGGCGCGCCGCGACCCGCCGCACGTTATCGGCGACGGCCAGCACTCGGTGCGCGAACTCGTCGACATCGTCAATGCCGATCCGCGCCGCGGCGTCGGCCATGCGACCTCGCTGACGAAAATCCGCTTCGACGACATCGCCCGCGCCTGCCTGGCGGTGCAGGGCTACACCGCCGAGTCGACGCCGCCGAAGGGCGCCCGCGTCGTCCTGCGCAACAACGCCAACCTGTCCACCGGCGGCACGGCCACCGACGTCACCGACGATGTGCATCCGGATGTCGCCGCCTGCGCGATCACCGCCGCCCAGATGATCGGGCTGGACATCTGCGGTGTCGATTTCGTTTGCGAAAACGTCAGCCGCTCGCTGGCCGAGCAGGGCGGCGGCATCGTCGAGGCGAATGCCGCGCCCGGCCTGCGCATGCACCTGTCGCCTTCCTACGGCAAGGGCCGCGATGTCGGCGCGGCCGTGATCGACACCATGTACCCGGACGGCGGCAACGGCCGCATTCCGGTCGTCGCCGTCACCGGCACCAATGGCAAGACCACCACGGTGCGCCTGATCGCGCACCTGATCGCCCAGACCGGCAAGCGCCTCGGCATCACCGCCACCGACGGCGTGTATGTGCAGGGCGAGCGCATCGACACCGGCGATTGCAGCGGTCCGAAAAGCGCACGCAACGTGCTGATGCACCCCGAGGTCGATGCGGCGGTGCTGGAAACCGCGCGCGGCGGCCTGCTGCGCGAAGGCCTCGGCTTCGACATCTGCGACGTCGCCGTGGTCACCAACATCGGCAAGGGCGACCACCTCGGCCTCAACTACATCAACACGGTCGAGGACATCGCCGTGGTGAAGCGGGTCATCGTCCAGAACGTCGGCCCGCGGGGTTATGCCGTGCTCAACGCGGCCGACCCGCATGTCGCGCGCATGATCAAGGTCTGCCCCGGCAAAACCATTTACTTCGCCATCGATCCGCACCACCCCGTCATGATGAGCCATCGGGCCGAGGGCAAGCGCGCCCTCTACCGTGACGGCAGCAAACTGGTGGCCGCCGAGGGCGCGCTGGTCGAGCATCTCGACCTGTCCGGCATTCCGCTGACCCGCAACGGCACCATCGGCTTCCAGGTCGAAAACGCCATGGCGGCGATCGGCGCCGCCTGGGCGCTCGGCCTCGACTGGAACACCATCCGCCTCGGCCTGGCGACCTTCGTCAGCGACGCCAGCACGGCGCCCGGCCGCTTCAACGTGTTCGACTATCGCGGCGCCACGCTGGTCGCCGACTATGGCCACAATCCCGACGCGATTGCCGCGCTGGTGCAGGCGGTTGCCGCGCTGCCGGCCAAGCAGCGCTGGGTGGTGATCAGCGGCGCCGGCGACCGGCGCGACGAGGACATCCGTGGCCAGACCGAGATCCTCGGCGGTGCCTTCGACGGCGTCATCCTCTACGAGGATGCCTGCCAGCGCGGTCGCGCCGACGGCGAAGTGGTCAAGCTGCTGCGCGACGGCCTGGCCGCTGCCACCCGCACGACCCGAATCGAGGAAATCCACGGCGAGTTCCTCGCCATCGATACGGCGCTGGAAAGGCTGCAGCCCGGCGACCTGTGCCTGATCCTCGTCGACCAGGTCGAAGAGGCGCTGGACCACATCAGGCAGCGCATCGCCGCCGGCTGAGCAGTTTGTAAAAGTCGGCGCTGGCAGGACGGCGCATCGCTCCGATTGCGTCTGGCGCAATTGAGCGCGGGAGACCTTGGAAGTCCTCTGCCTGAGAGGGAATAACTGTTCGTGGCAGGCGCGCACCGACGGGGTACTCTCCTCCGCTCATGCCCCCCGCCGGCGCCCATGGTGCCCATGGGCGCCGTCTCCTCCTTTACTTCGCTGCGCAGAGCACCCCGCCGGTGCGCTTGTCAGGCACCGTGGATGGGGACGCCAAGGGTTCCAGCGTGCCCAGCCCGGGGTGGCGGGTAGTCGCTGTGGCGAAGTAAAGGGGGAGGGACGGGCGCAGCCCGTCCCGGAGGACATGAGCGGCAGCGACTACCCGCCATCCTGGGCGTTCCCAGGTTGCCGCCATCCAGGACTTGCCCGCGTTGCCCTGGCGCCGCTTTCCATCTGCGTAACGATCATGCAAAATGAACTTTCCCGACCGAGAGGACATTGCATGGCCAAATCCAAATGCGCACAGGATGCCGGCAGCGAAAGCATCCGCACCGGACTGTATGAGGAGTGCATCCGCCTCGCCTTTCTCGACAATCTGTTCTATGTCCAGGGTCGCTTTCTCGAAGTGGCGTCGACCGACGACAAGTACAAGGCGCTCGCCTACACGGTGCGCGACCGCCTGCTGCATCGCTGGGTCAGCACCACGCGCACCTACCAGCAGGTCAATCCGCGCACGGTCGGCTACCTGTCCGCCGAATACCTGCCGGGCCCGTTCCTCGGCAACAATCTGCTCAATCTCGGCATCGAGGCGCCGACGCGCAAGGCGCTGGCCGGGCTGGGCATCGACCTCGACGAGTTGCTCGAATACGAGGAGGAACCGGGGCTCGGCAACGGCGGCCTCGGCCGCCTCGCAGCCTGCTTCATGGATTCCCTGGCGACCCTGCAGATAGCGGCGATCTGCTATGGCATCCGCTATGAGTTCGGCATCTTCAGGCAGGTAATCCGTGACGGCAGGCAGGTCGAAGCCACCGACAACTGGCTGCGTTACGGCAATCCCTGGGAAGTGCGCCGCCCCAATATCGCGTACAAAGTGAAATTGGGCGGCCACACCGAACGGTATGTCGACGCAGCGGATCGCCTCCATGTGCGCTGGGTGCCCGGCGAAACCTTCCTCGGCATCGCCATCGACACGCCGATCCTCGGTCACGGCGTCAACACCGTCAACCTGCTGCGGCTGTGGAGCGCCGAAGCCGCGGAGGGCTTCGACTTCCATGCCTTCAATCGCGGCGATTACTACGGCGCGGTGACGCGCGAGGTGCGTTCGGAAACCATCAGCAAGGTGCTCTACCCCAACGACGAGCCGGAGATCGGCAAGCGCCTGCGCCTGCTGCAGCAGCACTTCTTCGTCACCTGCTCGCTGCAGGACATGCTGCGCATTTTCCACAGCACCGGCAGGCCGGTCGGCGAGTTCCACAAGAAATTCTGCGTGCAGCTGAACGACACGCATCCGGCCATCGCCGTGGCGGAACTGATGCGCTTGCTGATCGACAAGGAGTTGCTCGACTGGGATACCGCCTGGGATGTGACGCGGCAGACCTTCGCCTATACCAACCACACCCTGTTGCCCGAAGCGCTGGAAAAGTGGCCGGTTCCGCTGTTCGAGAGCCTGTTGCCGCGCCATCTGGAAATCATCTACGAAATCAACGCGCGCTTCCTCGACGAGGTGCGCCTGCATTTCCCCTTCGACAGCAGCCGCGTCGAGCGCCTGTCGATCATCGACGAAAGCGGCCCGCGCCACGTGCGCATGGCGCACCTGGCCTGCGCCGGCAGCTTCGCCATCAACGGTGTGGCCGCGCTGCACAGCCGCCTGCTGAAGGAAACCGTGCTGCGCGATTTCCATGACCTGTGGCCGGAGAAGTTCCAGAACAAGACCAACGGCGTCACGCCGCGCCGCTTCATCATGCTCAGCAATCCGGGCCTGGCCGCCCTGTTGCGCGAGGCGATCGGCAGCGCATGGGAAACCGACCTCGCGCAGTTGCGCCAGCTGGAGAAGTTCGCCGACGATGCGGGCTTTCAGGAACGCTGGCGGCAGAACAAGCTCGTCTGCAAGCAGCGCCTCGCCGCGGCCATCGCCAGGCGCTGCGGGGTGCAGGTCGATCCGGCCAGCCTCTACGACGTGCAGGCCAAGCGCATCCACGAATACAAGCGCCAGCACCTCAATGTGCTGCACATCATCACGCTCTACAACCGCATCAAGCGCGATCCCGCTGCGGACATCGTGCCGCGCAGCTTCATCTTTGGCGGCAAGGCGGCGCCTGGCTACGAGATGGCCAAGCTGATGATCCGGCTGATCACGGCGGTGGGCGAGGTGATCAACCGCGACCCCGATGTGGCCGGCCGGCTGAAGGTGGTGTTCCTGCCCAATTTCAGCGTCAAGCTGGGGCATGCCCTGTATCCGGCCGCCGACCTGTCGGAGCAGATTTCGACGGCCGGCAAGGAGGCTTCGGGCACCGGCAACATGAAGTTCTCGATGAACGGCGCGCTGACCATCGGCACG
>CAYYHO010000076.1:0-7156 GCA_964471725.1 uncultured Methyloversatilis sp.
GCTCGACGCCGAGGGCGAGCAGCCACTGGCGGTTGACGGCATGGACGAAGGCGCCCTCCTGGCGCGGGAAGACCCAGCCGCGGCTGGCCATTTCGAAGCTGCCGCAGCGCGCCAGCGGACGCTTGGCCAGCAAGGCGTCCAGCTGGGCCAGATCGAGATCGAGTTTCCGCTGCAGGCGGTAAATGCGCAGATTACGAAACCACATGAGCCATACTTTCCTGAACAAAGGGGCGAAGGATACCTGTTTGTGCCGTCCCCATGATGGCGGCGGGTCGGCTGACGCCGTCTCGCCAGCGCCGACTTTTTTGTGCGCCGCTTTTGCCTACTTCTGGGCCACCATGAGAAAAATGGGGAATTCGGTCTGGCCGGGTCCGGAGCCCTTCTGCATGGTGAACACGGTCGAGAATGCGACCTGGCGATAGCCGGCGCGTTCGGCCTGGCGGGCCAGCGCTTCCCGCACGAAGCCTTTGTGGCCGGTGAATTCGGGACCGTGGAAGGAGCCGTCCTCGGCGTCGAGGTCGGCGATGCACAGGTAGCCTGCGGGCGCCGTCAGGGTGCACAGGTCGGCGAGCAGCCTGTCGGTGTCTTCGATGTGGTGCAGCGTCATCATGGTGCAGATCAGGTCGTAACGCTCGGCGGGCAGCGCATCGGTGACGAGGTCGAGCTTGACGGAACGCAGGTTGCTTGCGCGCGCCGCGGCGATCTTCGCGTCGAGCACGGCCAGCATGCCGGCGGAACTGTCGGCCAGGGTGATGTGGCCGAGATCAGGCTGCAGGGCGAAGCCGAGCAGGCCGGTGCCGCAGCCGTACTCCAGCCCGCGCATGCGGGGCGACAGCGGGACGTGCTGCCGGATGCCCGCTGCGACGGCCTCGGCGCGGGCGACCTTGACCGGATCGGCGTCCCAGGTTTTGGCGCTGTTGTCGAAATAGTCGGTGGTATCCATTTTCAGTCGGGTGGTCGAAGCCGTTCAGGAAAACTCGAGGCTGAAGCAGGCACGCAATTCTCCGGTGCGCGTGCCGCGCCAGTTGGTGATGGCCGGCGCGTCGTGGGCGGCGAGCGCCGCGGCCAGGGGCTGGTCGAGCCAGCCCAGCTGGCGCAGCACGTCGAGCACCACGGCATGCAGCGCGCGCGGGTTGCCATCCGCCAGCTTCACGGCGACGCCGATGCCGCGCGACATCGAGGCCACCAGCTGCAGGCCGTCGGCGCCGCCCTTGACGATCCAGTCCCGTGCGCCCTGGTTGCTCAGCAGCAGGTCGAAGCGCTCGCTGCCCGAGACGAGGCGCGGCTCGCTGCGCATGGCGTCGCGCAGGGTGCTTGCCGCGCCATCCTCGCAACGCGCCAGCCGCGCGTAGGCATAGGCGAGGCGCGCCAGCGGCAGCGCATAGATCGGCGCGCTGCAGCCATCGATGCCACGCGGCACGGCATCGACATCCATGTCCACGAAATCGCCCAGCGCCGCCCGGATGTCGCGCTGCAGGGGGTGGTCCGGCTCCAGGTAGTCGTGGCGCGACCAGCCGCGCATCTCGCAGCAGGCGAGGAAACCCGCGTGCTTGCCCGAGCAGTTGTTGTGCAGCGGCGTCCACGCCTGGTCCGGCGGCGTCAGGCCGCGCGCGGGGTAGTCCAGCGGCGCATGCGCGCCGCACGCGAGGTCGGCGACGCTGTTGCCGGCATCCGCGAGCATCTGCTGCACCAGTTCGAGGTGGCAGGCTTCGGCGCTGTGGCTGGCGCAGAGCAGGGCGGCCTGGCGGTTGCCCCAGCCATAGCGCTGCAGGCCGCCGGCGCGCACGAAGGGCAGGGCCTGGATCGGCTTGATGGTCGAGCGGGCGAAGGTGCTGGCCTGCGCATCGCCGGCGCGCGCCAGCAGGGTGCCGTCGGCATTCACCACGGCCACCGAGCCCCAGTGCATGTTTTCCGGGGAGCCGCCGCGGGTGCTGACGGCGAGCAGTTGATGGGCAGGTGTTCTCATGGGCTGCGGTTCCTCGTCGCTCAGGCCATGGCGCGGATCGCCCGCGCCAGCCGCTCGACGCCGGCCTCGATGCGCGGCGGCGGCACGGTGACGAAGGCGAGGCGCAGGGTTTCGGCCACCGGGGCGGCGGCATAGAAGGGCGCGCCGGGCACGAAGGCGACATGGTCCTCGATGGCGCGCGCCAGCAATGCCGTGGCGTCCATGCCGCGCGGCAGCTTGGCCCACAGGAACATGCCGCCCTGCGGGCGGTTCCAGCGCACGCTGTCCGGCATGTGGTGCTCCAGTGCGGCGAGCATGGCCGCGCACTGCTCGCGATAGAGGGCGCGGATGGTGGGGATGTGGGCGTCGAGGAAGCCGTCCTTGACCACCTGGTACACCGCCTGCTGCGACAGGGTGGCCGTGTGCAGGTCGGTGGCCTGCTTGGCCTGCACCAGCTTGGCGCGCAGGGCGGGCGGCGCGATCACGTAGCCGAGGCGCAGGCCGGGGGCCAGCACCTTGGAAAACGACCCCATGTACACGGTGCGCTCGGGCATCAGGGTGCGCAGCGCCGGCGGCGTGTCGCCGGCATAGGCGAGCGCCCCGTAGGGGTCGTCTTCGAGGACCAGCAGGTCGAGGTCGCGCGCGCGCTCCGCCAGCCGCTGGCGCCGCTCCTCCGGCAGCAGGCGCCCGGTGGGGTTCTGGAAGTTGGGCAGGCAGTACATGAACTTGGCGCCGCGCATCGACTCGTCGAGCGCCTCGGGCAGCACACCGTCGTCGTCGGAGGCGACCGGGACGAATTGCGGCGCGAACAGCGAGAACGATTGCAGGGCGCCGAGGTAGGTGGGCGTTTCGACCAGCACGCGGTCGCCCGGATCGATCAGCACCTTGGCGAGCAGGTCAAGGCCTTGCTGCGAGCCCGCCACGATCAGCACGTCGTCGGCAGAAACCGGCGCGGCAGGCGTGCCGATGCGCCGGGCGATCCATTCGCGCAGCGGCGCATAGCCTTCGGTCGGGCTGTACTGCAGGGCCTGGCGCCCCCGATCGGCGAGCACCTGCTCGAAGGCGGCGCGCATCGCGTCGACCGGGAAGGTGGCCGGCGCCGGCAGGCCGCCCGCGAAGGAGATCACCTCTTCACGCTCGGTGATCTTGAGGATTTCGCGGATGGCCGAGCTCTGCAGGGCGCGGGCACGGGCGGACAGGTAGCGGTCGAGGTTCGGTGCGAGGTTCGGCATGGCGGTGGATGCTTGAGAAAACGGACTAATGATACGGGATACGGGTGGCCGGCCATCCGCCCGCACCCAAAGCTTCAAGTCTTTCATGGCCTCTTGTAGTCATGGGCGCTCGAAACTTCGGTGCCCGCAATGAGTGTCGGTCCCGGATAACTCCGGTTTGCGTGTCGTCAGCCGAGCGTGGCGCCGGCCAGCTTGATGCCGAAGCCGATGAACAGGCTGCCGACGCCGCCGATGGCGGTGGCCGACAAGCGCTGGCGGCTGCGGAATTCCCGGGCCAGGCGCACGCCGCCGAAGATCAGCGCGGACAGGTAGAGCGCGCTGCATATCTGCACGATGATCCCGAGGATCATGAACGACAGCGCTGGATGCGGCGCATCGGGCGAGACGAACTGGATGAAAAAGGAGACGAAGAACAGGATTGCCTTGGGATTCATCAGGCTGATGAGCAGGGCTGTGCGGAAGGGCGCTGGCGCATCGGCCGGCGCCGCGGGTGCGGCTGTCTGCGCGCCGCCCCGCCACGAGCGCAGCGCCGCGCGCAGCATGTCGAAGCCCAGCCAGACCAGATAAGCCGCGCCGGCATACTTGACGGCCATGAAGAGCGCCGGCGTGGTCTGCAGCAGCGAAGCCATGCCGGTGGCCGACAGGATCATCAGGACCAGGTCGCCCAGCAGAATGCCGGCGGCGCCGCGATAGCCCGCCCCGATGCCCCGGCGCGAAGCGAGTGTCATGACATAGAGCGAATTCGGCCCCGGCAGCAGAATGATGAAGATCGTGCCGAGGATGAAGGTGGTTAGATCGGTGATGCCGTAGAACATGCGGGCAGGGAATCAGTTCAAAGCCGGCATCTTACAGGTTCAGGCCTTTCCACCCCTTGGGAGGCGAGCAATTGACGCGCCCGGCGGCAGCCGGTAGCCTGGGCCGCTGCCTCGCCCGACCACCAACCTGCCGAAAGCCGCCCATGCTCATCCTCTACATTGCCAACAAGAACTATTCCTCCTGGTCGCTGCGGCCCTGGGTGCTGATGCGCGAACTGGGCATCCCCTTCCAGGAAAAGCTGGTGCCCTTCGGCGACGCGCAAAGTTTCCGCAGCTTCTCGCCGAGCGGCCGGGTGCCCTGCCTGGTCGATGGCACGGCGGTGGTCTGGGATTCGCTCGCCATCGTCGAATATCTCGCCGAGCGCTTTCCGGCCGTCTGGCCCGCCGATCCCGTGGCGCGCGCCTGGGCGCGCTCGGCCGCTGCCGAGATGCACTCCGGCTTCGAGCACCTGCGCGGCACCTGTTCCATGAATTGCGGCGTGCGGGTACGCCTCAACGGCTACCCGCAGGGGCTGCAGGACGACCTGGCGCGCATCGATGAGCTGTGGAACGACGGCTTCACGCGCTACGGGGGGCCGTTCCTGACCGGCGGGGCGTTCACCGCCGCCGATGCCTTCTTCGCCCCGGTGGCCTTCCGCATCCAGACCTACGGTCTGGCATTGTCAGCACCCGCCCAGCAGTACGCCGACCGGTTGCGGACCCTGCCGGCCATGCAGTCCTGGTACGCGGCGGCGCTGGCCGAGCCCTGGCGGGACGAGAGCCACGATGCAGAACTGCCCCGCGTCGGCAGCGTGATCAGCGACCTGCGTCAGGGCGGCCGCTGACCTGTTGCTGCCCCCAAGTGTTCACAGCACGGTGAACAGGTGCTCTTCGGCCAGCCGCGATTTCGGCAGCGCGGCGTTGAAGTCGCCTTCGCTGCGGTAGCCGAGCGCGACCAGCACGACCGCGGTGTAGCCCTGCGCCGGCAGGCCGAGCAGCGCGTCGAGCTGCGGCGGATCGAAACCCTCGATCGGGCAGGCGTCGATGCCGAGCGCCGCCGCGCCCTGCAACAGCATGCCCAGCGCGAGGTAGAGCTGCCGCTGCATCCAGGCCGACGTGTCCTTCAGTTCGTCGCGATGCATGCCCACGTAGAAATTGCGCGAGTTGCTCTGCGTGGCCTTGGCCTCCGGCGTCGGGAAACGGCCGTCCTTTTCCTCCTGGGCGAGGATCGCCGCCACATGTGCAGCGTCGAGGTCGGTGCGCGTGCACAGCACGATCACCTGCGAAGCGTTGTTGATTTTCGGTGCGTTGTAGGCATAGGCGCCTTGCGTCGACTCGGCGATGCGCGCCTTGCCAGCTTCGCTTTCGGCGATGACGAAATGCCAGGGCTGCGAATTGACGGAAGAGGGCGCGTAGCGCAGCACCGTGCGCAGCGCCGCCAGGTCGGCGGGCGCGATCTTCCTGCTCGGGTCGAAAGCCTTGCAGGTATGGCGCGTGGTGGCGATGCGGGCGATGTCGATCGGTTGCATGGAGGGATCCTTGGGCTGGACTGTCTGGTTATCACAGGGCGGCAGCCCCGGCGGCGGCCACCTGGGCATCCTGGGTCGAGTGCATGCCCGAGACGCCGATGGCGCCGACGATCGCGCCATCGACGAACAGGGGCAGGCCGCCTTCCAGTGCGCAGGCATTGCTGACGGAGAGAAAGCGCAGGCCGAAGCCGCCGGCGGCGATGGTGTCCTCGAACATCCGCGTCGGGCGCTTGAAATTGACGGCGGTCTCCGCCTTGAACTGGGCGATGGACAGGCTGCCCAGCTGCGTCTGGTCCATCCGGTGCAACATCACGAGATGGCCGCCGCTATCGACGATGGCGATGGCCAGCGGCCACTGCTGCGCCAGCGCCTCGGCTTCGGCGGCCGCCATGACGCGCTTGGCCGCTGCAAGCGAAATGGGTGGGCCGTAGGGCGGCGGGGGTGACGAGGAAGGGGATTGCATCGATGGAGTCTCCGTGAGTGTCCGCTGCGCGTTCAATCCACGCAAGGTTTGTGGTTGTCTCTGGAAGTCGGTCCAGCGGTCACCTATTTCTTCAGGAACTGCCTTCAAGATAGTACCAGCGGCCGTTTTCCCGCACGAAGCGGCTGATCTCATGCAGGCGGTGGGCGCGGCCGCCGATCTTGCAGCGGGCGACGAAATCGACCGTGGCGGTGTCGGGGCCGGTGATGGCGTGCTGATTGACCTTCAACCCCAGCCACTGGGTGCGCGGCGTGGTGGCGAGGTCCAGTTCCGCCGGCCTAGTGCTCGGGTGCCAGGTCGCGAGCAGATAATCGGCAAGTTCGAGCACATAGGCGCTGTAGCGCGAGCGCATCAGGGATTCTGCGTCGGGGGCGGGAGGGCCGCCATGCCAGCGGCCGCAGCAGGCGGCGTAGGGAAGGGGGCGGCCGCAGGGGCAGGTCTCGGCCATTGCGGAAGTGGTCAGGATTTCTTGCCCAGCATGGCCTTGAGGTTGGCGAAGGGCGAGTGGGTGGCGCCGGCCGCCTGTTGGCTACCTGCTTCGACTATGCCGCCGTGGGCTTCGAGCTGGCGCTGGTGTTCGTTGTCGTGGCAATAGAGGCAGAGCAGTTCCCAGTTGCTGCCGTCGGGCGGGTTGTTGTCGTGGTTGTGGTCGCGGTGATGGACGGTGAGTTCGCGCAGGTTGGCGTGGGTGAATGTGCGCGCGCAACGGCCGCAGACCCAGGGATAGATTTTGAGCGCCTGCTCGCGGTAGCCCTGCTCGCGCTTCTCGGCGGCGCGGCGCGCTTCGGCGACGATCCTGTCCAGCCTTTCGGTTCCTGACGCCGTCCTGCCAGCGCCGACTTTTGCGCGCATGTTCATGGGCTTTCCCTTTCCGCTTATCCCTTATCATCGCCCGATGAGCGACATTACCGAGAACAGTATAGCGACCTTCCCCGGCAGCCCGTTCCGCCTGCACCAGCCGTTTCCGCTGGCCGGCGACCAGCCGGAGGCGGTGCGCCTGCTGACCGAGGGGATTGCCGACGGCCTGTCGTTTCAGACCCTGCTGGGCGTGACGGGTTCGGGCAAGACCTACACCATGGCCAATGTCATCGCCCGGCTGGGGCGGCCGACGCTGGTGCTGGCGCACAACAAGACGCTGGCGGCGCAGCTGTATTCCGAGTTCCGCGAGTTCTTCC
>CAYYHO010000077.1:0-7108 GCA_964471725.1 uncultured Methyloversatilis sp.
CGCACAGATGCAGGATCTTGCGCTCGTGGTTGCGCACCGCCTCGACCATGCCGCGTACCGAATCGCACAGGCGCTCGATGGTGCGGGCCGTGAAGCGGATGTTCATCAACTCGTCGGAAATCTGCCGCTGGACGCGCAGGTAGCTCTTGTCCTGCGGGCCGCGCTTCACAAGGGCCGGCATCAACTTGCCGTACAACTGGTGAATGACGGCGAAACGTTCGAGCGAGTCCTGTTTCAGGCGCTGCAGCGAGGCGTTCACGCGGGCTTCGGCAGCTTCCTCGTCGTCGTCGTCGATGTCGTCTTCGTTTTCCGCGTCGCCCCCTTCGTCGTCCTCGTCGTCGCCCGCCTTGGCGTCGATGTCCTCATTGGGGGCATTGGGGTCGATCAGGCCATCGACCATCTCATCGATGCGCATCTCGCCGACGGCGATCTTGTTGGCCATCTCGAGAATCTCGACGATGGTCGTCGGACAGGCCGAAATGGCCAGCACCATGTGCTTCAGCCCCTCCTCGATGCGCTTGGCGATCTCGATTTCGCCTTCGCGCGTCAGCAGTTCTACCGTGCCCATTTCCCGCATGTACATGCGCACCGGATCCGTGGTGCGGCCGAACTCGGAGTCGACCGAAGACAGGGCCTGCTCGGCCTGCTCTTCCGCATCGGTCGTATCGACCGGCGTGGAGGTCTGCTCGCTGAGCAGGATATCTTCGGGGGCGGGCGCCTGGTCATAAACCTGGATGCCCATGTCGTTGAAGGTGCTGATGATCGACTCGATCTGCTCGGCATCGACCAGATCGTCCGGCAGGTGGTCGTTGATCTCGCCATAGGTCAGGAAACCGCGCTCCTTGCCAAGGGTGATCAGGGTTTTCAGGCGGGTGCGACGAGCCTCGAGGTCAACCGTGGTGGGCTGCACCTGCTCGAGCGCGGCCAGCATTTGCTTGTCCTTGACCTTCTTTTTTCCTTTTGCGGTTGCAGTTTTGGCAGGGGGCGCGGCTGCCTCGACCAGAGCGTCGACAATGACGTCCGTCGGCACATTGGCTACGGCAGGCTCTGCTGCCGCAACGGCGTGCTTGGCTGTTTTGTCGGTCTTGCGCGGCATCGAGGCCGTCGGCTGCTGACCCGCCTGGGCCAAACCGGGCTTCGGGCGGTTCTTGCCAGCCTTGGCGGGCGCAGGGGTTTTGGCGGCAGTTGCAACCGCCTTGGGCCGGCTGGCCGGCTTGGCCGCAGGCTTTGGCGCTGCCTTGGGCGCTGCCTTGGGAGCTGCCTTGGGGGCCGCTTTGGGGGCTGCTACTTTGGGGGCGCCTTTTGCCGCCACTTTCGTAACGGACTTGGCCGCTGCTGTTTTTGGCGCTGCTGCTTTCGCCACTGCCGGTTTTGCGGCAGCTTTACGGGTGGCCTTGGTTTGGGGGGCAGTAGTCTTGGACATGGATTAAAATTCGGCTTCGTTCTCAGCAGAACCGGTCATTATACAGGTTATATCAGGCTCTTTTTCTTGCAAGTAACTTCGACAGCGTCTGCATTTCTTCTGGTGTTAGCGCAGCGACCCGTGCCTGGGCATTAAGCTCATCAATCCTGCGAGTCAGTTCTCTGTCCCGCAAACGTTCTATGGTGTCCACGAACACCGTTTCCTGCTCGCCATCATCCTCCATGCCCGCCTCCAGTCGGGCAGAGAGGGCGGCGATGATTTGTTCGTGGGGGCTGCCGCGGAAATGCTCGATCAACAGTCCGAGCTTGCCTGCAGGCAGGGCGCCATGTTCCATCGCTTCCGCTACTGCGAGCAGGGCCGCCCCTTCGGGCGTGTCACGGGCGAGCAGGTCGATCGGCAAGCGGGCCGCCCGTTCCGGACGGCTCAGCACCGTCAGCAGCAAGGTGTGCTCCATGGCATTGGGCGCGGGCCGCGCGCCCGCTTGCGGGGGCGCGTAGCGGCTGCGCGACAAGGATTTGAGTCCGCACTGCGCCTCCAGCTCCGTCTGTGAAAGTTGTGCATGCTTGGCGATTTCCTTGCCGATCTGCACCCGCAATACCGGCGCCGAGATCTTCTGCAACAGGGGCCTGGCATCATTGACCAGCTTGGCGCGCCCTTCCGCGGATCTGGTGTTGCTGCCTTGCGTCAGTTTGCGCACCAGAAAGTCGCTCAGGCGGGTCGCGTTCTGCATCTGCTGGACAAACGCATCCCTGCCGCGCTCCCGCACGAATTCGTCCGGGTCCTGCCTGCCGTCCAACTGCAGGATTTCGACGCTTTTACCATCCACCAGGTACTCGAGGCTGACTTCCATCGCCCGTTGCGCAGCCCGGTCGCCCGCGCTGTCCCGGTCGAAACAAAATATGACGCGATCGGCCAGCCTGATCAGGCGTTGCACATTGACGCCCGTCGCTGCCGTACCCAGGGTGGCAACCACGTTGCCGACGCCATTCTGGGCCAGCCCGACGACGTCCATGTAGCCTTCCACCACGATGACGCTGTTCTGCTCCTGGATTTCCTTGCGCGCCTGCGGCAGGCCGTAGAGTTCCTCGCCTTTGTGGAACAGCGGCGTTTCAGGGGAATTCAGATATTTGGGCTCGCCCGGACCCAGGACGCGGCCGCCAAAAGCGATGACATTGCCACGCTGGTCGAGGATGGGAAACATGATGCGGTCGCGGAAACGGTCATAACGGCGCCCCTGTTCGCTGTCGATTACCAGGCCGCATGCGCTCATTTCCGGCCCGGCGTAGTCATCGAAAATCCGCTGCAGACCCTGCCATTCATCCGGTGCGTAGCCGAGGCCGTAGCGGGCGGCGATCTCCCCCGTCAGGCCGCGGCCCTTGAGGTATTCGACTGCTTTGGGGGTGACCTTCAACTGCTCCTTGTAATAACGGGCGGCGCGCGCCATGCGCTCGGTGAGCGGCTGCTGCCTGGCTCGCTCCTGTGAGCGTGCGCTCACTTCGCGCGGAACCGACATCCCCAGTTGGCCAGCGAGGTCTTCGACAGCCTCGACGAAACCGAGGCCGGCATACTGCATGACGAAGCCGATGGCGCTGCCATGGGCGCCGCAGCCAAAGCAATGAAAGAACTGCTTGGCCGGGCTGACGGTGAATGAAGGGCTTTTTTCCGAGTGGAACGGACAGCAGGCCTGGTAATTCGCCCCGGCTTTTTTCAGTTGAATGTAACGTTCGACGACCGCGACGATGTCGGTGCGGGCAAGCAGCTCCTGGATGAAACGGTCCGGAATCATCGGCGAATTATGCGCCGGAAAGCGTTCAGGCCAGCCTGGCTTTCACCAGTCTGGAGACCTCTCCCATATCCGCGCGGCCGGCCAGTTGCGGCTTCACGAGGGCCATGACCTTGCCCATGTCGGCCGGCGATCTGGCGCCGGAAGCAGTCATCGCCTGGTCAATAACGGCCTCCAGTTCGGCCCGGCCCATCGCCTGCGGCATATAGGCGCCGAGAACGCCGACCTCGAATTTCTCGGCATCGGCCAGATCCTGGCGCTTGGCGGCCTCGAATTGGGTGATCGAGTCCTTGCGCTGCTTGAGCATCTTCTCGATGACGGCGACGACCGCCGCATCGTCGAGCTCGATCCGCTCATCGACTTCGCGTTGCTTGATGGCTGCCATGATCAGGCGGATCGCCCCGAGGCGTGCAGTTTCCTTCGCCTTCATGGCGAGTTTCATGTCCTCGAATATGCGTGCTTTCAGCGACAAGGCAATTCTCCCCAATTCTCCCGGATCGGAAATGACAAAACCGCCCGCGGCGGCAACCGGGGCGGTATCGGCTACTGGCGCCTGCCAAACAGGCGGCCAGGGAATCAATACATCTTGGGCGGCAACAACTGGCTGCGGATGCGCTTGTGGTGGCGCTTGACGGCGGCAGACAGTTTGCGCTTGCGCTCGGCGGTGGGTTTTTCGTAAAACTCGCGCGAACGCAGTTCAGTGAGCGTACCGGCCTTCTCGATGGTGCGCTTGAAGCGGCGGATGGCAACCTCGAAGGGCTCGTTTTCCTTGACACGAATACCGGGCATGCAGATTTCCTGAATGGATGGACCGAAAGGACGCGCATTCTAGCCGTTTCTTTGCGATTGTCAAAGCAAACCTCCTTTTCTGCCCCGATTCAGCCTGCTTGAAGGCGGGCGGCTTTGAATACAATGGGCGGATGACAAGACCTGGCGGCGCCAATTCTGCCAACTCGGCCAACCCGATACCCGCCTCCCGCGCAGACGATGAACTGCGGCGTCAGCGCGCGCGGCTGGAGGCCGAGATTGCGACTCGCCAGGGCGTCGAGCAGCGCCTCGCCCAGGTCCAGTCCGCTTATGCCCGCTTCGTGCCGCCGCAGCTGCTCGAACTGCTCGGCAAGGAGAGCATCCTCGACGTGGACTGGGGCAACCAGGCCGAAAAGAAGATGACGATCCTGTTCTCCGACATCCGCGGCTTTGCCTCGATGTCGGAGCGCCTGTCGCCACAGCAATGCTTCGATTTCATCAACGCCTACCTGAGCTTCATGGAGCCGGTAGTGCTGGCGCATGGCGGCTTCATCGACAAATACATCGGCGATTCCGTGATGGCCCTCTTCCCGGCGCGCGGCGACGATGCCCTGCGCGCCGCTCTGGGCATGCTGGCCGAACTTGACCACTTCAACGCCCAGCGCACCACCCTGCTCGCCGAATTACCCCCGGAACACCCCGAGCGCCGCAGCGCCAGCGATATCCGCATCGGTATCGGCATGAATTCCGGCCTGCTGATGCTGGGCGTGATCGGCGGCGCCAGCCGCATGGAGGTCACGGTCATCAGCGATGCGGTCAACCTCGCCTCGCGCGTCGAAACGCTGACCAAGACCTACCAGACGCCGATCCTGATCACGCAGCACACGCTGAACAGCATTCGTCACTCCAGCGATTTCTCGATCCGCTTCATCGACCGCGTGCGGGTGCGCGGCAAGCATCTGGCGCAGTCCATCTACGAGGTATTCGACGCCGACCCCGCACCGCTCAAGGCGGCCAAGCTGGCCAGCCGGGACACCTTCGAGGAAGCGCTTGCCCACTACCACTTCCGCCGCATGGAAGACGCCTTGACGCTGTTCGGCAATTGCCTCGAGCACAATCCGGGCGACACGCCGGCGGCCGTCTATTGGCAGCGCTGCCGCCAGGCCAATCGCGCCCTCGTGGAAGAGGCCGGCGAAACCGACAGCGCCACCCACTGGCAGCCGGAATATGTATTGGGGCTCGCGGGCATCGACGACATGCACCAGGCCATCTTCAACCACATCGTTGCCCTCGCGGAAGCCCTGCAGAAGGAGTCTGCCGCCACCGCCGAGCAGTTGATGGCCAAGCTGCTCGAATGGACCGCCGAGCACTTCGATTCCGAAGAGCGGCTGATGCAGGCCCACGACTACCCCCACTCGCCGTTCACGGAGCACCGCCAGCAGCACCAGAAATTCCTCGAATTCCTCGAAGCGCTCGCGGCAGAAATACAGGACGGCAAAACCTCGCCGCTCCGGCTGGCCTTCCGATGCCAGTTCCTGCTGCTGGACTGGTTCATCAGCCATATCAACATCACCGACCGCCACATGGAGCGCTATTTGGCCGGGCGCATCGCCTCTGCAGCGACTGTCTGACGCTTCCTGCAAGGCCGGGACGCCGTTCCCGAGTTGGCGGCGCATCGGCATTGCCGTCCCGCCAGCGCCGACTTTTTTCCCGCCCCTCCCACCCTCCCCGCACGGGGAGGTGACTGTTGTTCGTCCGCTGGCGCGGACTCCACGCGTGTGACTTGCGTTCTTGGGGCGGCCCTGCGAACGTCTGTTGCATGGCTTCCGATGGGATAAAGCAACGGGCTTGTTCGGCAATATCGTAATTTCCTCATATTCTCTGGCCATGCACGACACGAAGTGCTAGCCTACTGGCCCCACCAAAGCAACGGGTATCCGGGCAGCAATACAATGGATCGCATCAACGTCATCGAACATCTGCAGGAGGTGATCCAGGACCTCCATGGCACGCCTGTCGACCGACAACTGCAGCGCCATGCGCCGCGCGACCGCTTCGATCCGACGCGCACCGACGTGTCGCCGAAAATCCGCCGTGCCATCACCGAGCGCCTGCCGGTCGATGCCATCGTCCTGACCGCCGACATCCGCCGCTCCAGTTCGATGATGAAGGAATCGATCGACATCCTGCAATTCGCCAACATCCTGGATGACTTCGTCGGCGAATTCCGCACCGTGCTCAGTTATCACAACGGCTGGTTCGACAAGTTCACCGGCGACGGCTTCATCTGCTACTGGCTGATCGATGAGGGTTTCGCCGCGCAAATGGAAACCGCCCTGGCATTTTCGGCGACCGTGATGGAAAGCTTCCGCAGCTATTACTACCCGGCCTTTCTCGCCAACCAGCGCAACATGCCCAGCGGAGTCGGCCTCTCCATCGGCATCGATGCCGGCCCTTGTCACGTCGCACCGGTGGCGGGCGACCTCACCCTGGTCGGCTTGCCCATGGTGGGCGCCGTGCGCATGGCCAATGCCGCGCGCCGGCCCTATGAATTGCTCATGAACGCCTACCCGGGCAACCGCCTGACGGAGGGCGCCAGCCGCAACAGCGGCCAGCTGGCAACCGATCTGCACTACCGGGCAGCGCCCTGCTGCATCCAGACCAAGGAATATCCGGAAGGACAGGAAGCCTACGCATTCAACTTCCTCAAGAACGGGAAAAACCTGTTCGCCTGACGAAGGCATCCTGGCGGCATGAATGCCGGGCACGCAGCAGAATTACACGCTTGAATTTCTTGCCTGGGCAGGGTAGTTTGCACTGTCCCACGAGAGAACGCTCACCAGCCAGGAGACAAGAACATGAATCACGCCATCCGCATCCATGCAACCGGCGGGCCGGAAGTGCTGCGCTGGGAGGAAGTCGCTCTCGGCGAGCTGGCGCCCAATGAGGCGCGGGTACGCCACGCGGCAGTCGGCCTCAATTTCATCGATATCTACTTTCGCAGCGGGCGCTATCCGCTGACATTGCCCAATGGACTGGGGCTCGAAGGCGCCGGCGTGGTCGAGGCCGTCGGCAGCGCCGTCAGCGAAGTCAGGGTGGGCGACCGCGTCGCCTACGCCGGCGGCCCCCCGGGCGCCTACGCCGAAGTGCGCGAC
>CAYYHO010000078.1:0-7107 GCA_964471725.1 uncultured Methyloversatilis sp.
CCTCGGCTACCGCTACTGGGACGAGTCCCGCAATCCCGCCTACGACCTCTTCTTGAGCTAGCCCGCATGACCAACTTCCAGCCGCCGCAGGACTCGGTTCGCTGGGGCAGGTATGCCGGCCGCGACGTCATCCCGCTGTGGGTCGCTGACATGGACTTCCCCGCCGCGCCGGCGATCGTCGCAGCGCTGCAGCGGCGGGTCGACAACGGCCTGTTCGGCTACGGCCAGCCCTGGCCATCCCTGATCGAGGCGGTCGTCGAACATTGCGCGCGCGAATACGACTGGGCGATCGACCCGGCCTGGCTGGTCTGGCTGCCGGGGCTGGTGCCGGGTCTGCACGCCGCCTGCCGCGCCGTCGGCGCGCCCGGCGATGCGGTGTTCACGGCAACGCCGGTCTATCCGCCCTTCCTTGCCGCGCCGGCCGACTCGGGGCGGCGCTGCCTGAGCATGCCGCTGATCCAGGATGAGCACGGCTGGAGCTGGGACTTCGCCGCCAGCGACGCGATGATGAAGGCGGCAAAGCTGTTTTTGCTCTGCCACCCGCACAATCCGGTCGGCCGCGCCTGGCGTGACGACGAACTCTGGCAACTCGCCGCGCTGGCGGAAAAGCACGACCTGGTGGTGTGCGCGGACGAAATCCACTGCGACCTGAACCTGACGGGCCGGCACCGTCCCTTCGCCACGCTGGCGCCGGAAATCGCCGCCCGCACCATCACCCTGATGGCGCCCTCCAAGACCTTCAACATCGCCGGACTCGGCTGTTCCTTCGCCGTCATCCCCGACCGTCAATTGCGCCAGGCCTTCCGTGCCGCCGCGCACGGCATCGTCCCCCACGTCAACGTGCTCGGCCTCGTCGCCTGCGAGGCGGCCTACCGCCACGGCGCCGCCTGGCGCGCCGAACTGCTGGCAACGCTGCGCGGCAATGCGGCGCGTGTCGAGCAGGTCGTCAACAGCCTGCCCAGCCTCTCCATGGCGCGCATCGAGGCCACCTTCCTGGCCTGGATCGACTGCCGTGCCCTGGGCGTCGAGCATCCGGCCGCGCTGTTCGAGCAGGCCGGCGTCGGCCTCTCGGACGGCGCCGACTTCGGGCCGGGGCAGGCGTATTCCCGCTACGTGCGACTCAACTTCGGCACGCCGCGCGCCCTGCTCGACGAGGCTTTGGCTCGCATGACCAGGGCTCTTGAATAACAAGGCAAGCCCTTACCGATGTTTCCGCTGCCTTCGGTCGCTGCGCTGCCGGGGCGGACAGCTCGACAGATGCGGAAAATCCTGCTTGACCTTGATGCATAATGCCGAGGCTTGCTTATATAACTTTAGGTAGATGTTATGTCGGTCGGCCTGAAAGTCCGTTCGCAAATGCTCCTGCTTTTCGGAATCAGCCTCACGCTGTTCGCGATCGCACTGCTGGCGATCCTGTTCGCCCTGCAGGCCAGTCAGGCCCGCTTCAGCAATTACATCGAACACGATGCGAAGCGGCCAGGCTCTGCGCAACATCATGCTCGATCCGGCCAACCGCCGGGCCTATGACAACCTCGACAAGGCCCTGGCCGACTGCTCCGCCGCACAGCAGCAAGCGAAGGGGGGCAGGCTTATTCCAGTCTTTTCCCCGCCCTCACCATGGCCTCGAATACCTCCGCGGAAACCGGGGCCGAGAACAGGTAGCCCTGCATCTCCTGACAACCGAGGCTCCTGAGAAAAGCGAGCTGTTCCGCCGTTTCGACGCCCTCGGCGATGACCCGGTGGCCAAGGCGCTGCGCCATGCTGGCGATGGCGCCGGCAATGGCACAATCGTTGCCGTCGTCGGGGATGCCGGTCACGAAGGAGCGGTCGATCTTCAGCGTGTCGATGGGGAAGCGCTTCAGGTAGGTCAGGCTCGAATAGCCGGTGCCGAAGTCGTCGAGCGACAGGCTGACACCCAGCGCCGTGATGGCATCCATCATGGCGATCACCTCGTGGTTGCTGTGGGTCAGCATGCCCTCGGTGATTTCCAGTTCCAGCCAGTCGGGTGGCACGCCGTGCTGGTCGAGCCTGCTTTTCACCCGCTCGGCGAGGCCGGGCGAGAAATCGCGCGCCGACAGGTTTACGGCCACCTTGAGCGGCTCCAGTCCGGCCAGCTGCCAGGCGCGCGCCTGGCGCAAGGCCTCGTCGAGCACCCAGGCGGTCAGGCGCACGATCAGGCCCGATTCCTCGGCAACCGGCACGAAATCATGGGGCGGCACCAGGCCGCGCTCCGGGTGACGCCAGCGCACCAGCGCCTCGGCGCCGACGATGCGGCCGCTGGCGATATCGACCTTGGGCTGGTAGTGCAGCAGCAATTCGTTGCGTTCGATGCCGCGCCGCAGCCCGGATTCGATTTTCAGCCGGTCGAGGGCGCGCCGGTTCATTTCGTGGCTGTAGAAGGCGTAGCCGTCCTGGCCGCCCTGCTTGGCGCGGTACATGGCGATGTCGGCCCGGCGCAGCAGCGACTCGGTGTCGAAGCCGTCGCGCGGATAGATGCTGATGCCGATGGCGGCGCCCACCTTGAGCTCGTGCTCGTCGATCCAGAAGGGCGGGTCGAGTGCGGTCAACAGTTTCTGGGCCACGATGGCCGCATGTTCGCGGCGCGTGATGTCGAACAGGCCGACGATGAACTCGTCGCCTCCCAGCCGTGCCACCACGTCCTCGGCACGCACCGTGTCGCGCAGTCGGTTGGCGACTTCCTGGAGCAACCGGTCGCCGACCCCATGGCCCAGCGTGTCGTTGATCGGCTTGAAGCGGTTCAGGTCGACAAACAATATGGCCCCATGCAGGCGGTTGCGGCGCGCTTCGACGAGGGCCTGGTCGGTCAGCTTGTAGAACAGCGCGCGATTGGGCAGGCCGGTCAGGTCGTCGTAGTAGGCGAGGTAGTGGATGCGCTCCTCGGCCCGCTTGCGCTCCGTGATGTCGGTGAAGATCGAAAAATAGTGGCTGACCTGGCCGTCCCGGTTGCGCACCAGGCTGATCGAGCCCCACACCGGGAAGCTGTCGCCATTCTTGCGGCGGCTCCAGACCTCGCCCTGCCACTTGCCTTCGCGTTCGACCGTGCTCCAGATGTCTTCGTAAAAGCTGTCCGGATGCCTGTCGGAGCGCAGCAGGCGGTGGGGCTGGCCAATGATTTCGCTGTCCCGGTAGCCGGAAATCCGGCAAAAGGCCGGGTTGACCGAGAGGATGCGCCGGTCGGCGCCGGTGATGAGGATGCTTTCCTCGCTGTTCTCGAAGATGCGCGCCTGCAGGCGCATGGTTTTCTCGGCCTCGACACGCGCCGTGATGTCCGACAGGTAGCCGATCAGCCCGCAGGGCTGGCCGGCTTCGTCGCGCAGCAGGGAGAGCTGCAGGCTGGCCCAGAAGATTTCGCCCGACTTGCGGCGGCGCCGCACCTCCAGCTCGCGGCCGCCGTGTTCCAGGAACGCGTCGTGGAATTCCTCGCTGTCGTCCTCGGCAGCCGGATCGGCATACAGGAAGAGGATGTGCTTGCCGACGGCCTCGGCGACGCTGTAGCCGAACAACTGCTCGGCGCCCTTGTTCCAGCCGGTGATGTAACCGGCCAGGTCCATGACGATCACCGACTCGTGAATCTGGTCGAGCACCTGGGCCTGCGCGGCGAGCCGCTCGGCAGAACTTTTCGCCTCCTTGAGCTGCTGCTCGAGCGCCTCGTGCTGGTGCAGCAACCAGCCGACCAGGGGCGCCAGCGTCTCCAGCTGGGCGCGCTCGGCGGCGGCATAGCCGCCGGCCCGGCCGCCGACGCCCAGGTAGCCGAAGGACTCGTCGGCATGGCGGATCGGGATGTTGAAGCTGCAATCGTCGGAAATTTCCGGGCCGATGCGCACCCGCGGGCTGTCCAGCAGACGGCCGATGACCGTGCCAATCTCGACCAGCAGGCGCGGGCCGGGGGTGTCCAGACTGATGGCGCCGAGGGCGCGCACGTGGTCGAAATAGTCGGAGGCCGCCATTCACGCCTCCCGGCTGACCAGCACGGCCCAGCGCGCTGCTGCGGCCAGCGCGGCGGCCCAGTGTTCGTGCGCGATCCCGACCGTCGCCAGGGCTGCTTCCAGTTGCGGCGATGGCGGGCCTTCGCTGGCCACCACAGCGGCGAGGCTGTCGCCGAAGGGCCCCGCTCCGCAGGTCAGCGCCTGCACCACGCTGTCCGGCAGGTTGAGCGGTGCGAGGATGGCGCCGATCGGCTCGCCGAACAGGACGTCGAGCAGGGAGAACATGCCCGTCATGAACGCGAGGTCTTGCTGCTCGTGCGACAGGCGTGCCTGCCTGGCCAGGGCTTCCATCAGGCTGGCGCGCAGCGCGGCGCGCGGCAACAGGGGGCTGGCCACGGCGCTGCCCGGCGGGCGGGCGTACAGCAGCAGCTGCACCCAGCGCTGCAACTGGCGGCGCCCCAGCAGCATGATGGCCTGCGCAAAGCTGGTGATCTTGTGATCCACGGCGAAAGCCGGCGAGTTGATCAGCTTCAGCAGATGGTAGGCCAGGTTGGCATCGTGCTTGATCAGCTCGCCGATGGCGGCCGCGTCGGCATCGGCGGCGACCAGCGCCAGGAGCTTGAGCAGCAGGCTGCGCGCAGTCGGATCGCCCTTGCCGGTGGTGGCCGCCTGCTTGTCGAGGTGGCCGACGAGCCAATGGAATTTGCAGAAGCCGGGGCAGATGTTCTCGGTGGGCCCCAGGGCCAGGTGCGGACCGGGCAGTTTGCGCAGCCATTCGGCAAAGCCGGCGGGCGCCTGGCGGCCGGGACAGGTGACGGCGAGCGACCGGACGCCGGGAAACAGTTCCGCACCCTGGGCGGGGAAACCGCTCGCCATCAGGGCCGGGCCGGCGTCCTGCAAGGCCGCCAGCAGCGCATGCTGCGCCGGGTCGGCAGCCTGCGCGACCGGAATGCGCAATACCAGGCGGCCCGCCGGCAGCAGGGCGCCGACCTGAAGCGGATCCAGCAGCGCGGGATCGGCCGCCGCGATGCAGGAAACCGCGTCGTCGAGTGCGCCGGCGAGGCCGTAATCGCGCAGAACCCGCACCAGCACATCACCATCGATGGGAGCAGCGGCCTCCAGCATCAGCGCCACCCAATAATTGGCGGGGTCGGTAACCGGCTGCAGGGTAATCAGCGGAAAGTTTTCGGATGGATTCATGCCGGAGTCGGGCGGGGTTCAGGCTCAACAGTTGTTATCGGACATAAGGCATAAATCTTGAGGGCAGGGGCGCGCGCCCCTGCCCCCGCTCGCGCGCGGGGGGGGGTTGTTTCGTGCTCGCTGCGCGGAACCAGCCTTCGGCTGTCCTGCGGCCTGGTCCTTGGGGCGGCCCGGCGGGCAAGCGGCCTTCAAACACTTGCCTCGGTGACGATGATGTCCAGCGGGATGTCGTGGGGCGCAGGATGAATGCTGGGCACCCTGGCCAGCTCGAAACCGACGCCGATGCTCAGCGGCCGCGGAACATTTGCCGCCAGGGTGCGGTCGAAGTAGCCGCCGCCGTAGCCCAGCCGGTAGCCATCGTCATCGAAAGCGACCAGCGGCAGCAGCAGGACGTCGGGGATCACGCAACGGGTCGTCGCCGGCACCGGAATCCCGTGCGGATCGCGGCTCATCGGCGCGTCGGCCGTCCAGACGCGATATTCCATTGCTGCGTCGCGGCGGATCACTGTCGGCATGGCGGCTTGCCAGCCGGCGGTCAGGAGTTGCGCCGCCAGCGGCCGGCAGTCGACTTCGCCGCGCACCGGCCAGCAGAAGGCCAACACGCCGGGCGGGCGGGGAAGCAGGAGTTCGGTCAGGCGGGCGAGGATTGTCGCGCTGGCCAGCCGGTGTTCCGCGGCAGGCAGGGCAAGTCGGGCGGCGATCTTTTCCTGTCGCAGCGCGTTGCGCCAGGCAGGATTAACGGCGGATTGGCTGGGCTGATCGGTCATGACGCAGGCAAAACCCTGTGCTAGTCTTGAAACTGTGTGAATGATGCGGTCGAACCGTGCCTGTCGAGGCACGGAACAGCGCAAGGAAAAAGCGGTTTGCCGCAGTCAGTTCAAACTCGGTTCAAATTCGGTCAACGACAAGGTTACCCATGTTGAAGCAAGTGTTCACCTTCGCCCTGCTGGCGTCCCTGCCGGCATTTGCGCAATTGGCGCCCGCCAGCCATCCGGAAGATGCCGCCTTCGTCGCGGCGCGCGAAGCCTTCGTCAAGGGCGAACGCAACAAGCTCGCGCGCGCGGCGGCGGCGCTGAAGACCCATCCGCTGGCGCCCTGGGCCGACTACTTCAAGCTCAGCCTGCAGCTCGAGGACGGCGCGGACGCCGGCGTGGCGGACTTCATCGAACGCCACGAAGGCAGCTATCTGGCCGAGAAGATGCGCGGCGACTGGCTCAAATGGCTGCTGCGCAAGGAGGAATGGGCGGCTGCCGGCGTCCAGTTTGCCCGATTGCAGCGCCCCGATGCCGAGGCCG
The DNA here is from genome assembly GCA_964471725.1 of uncultured Methyloversatilis sp. Lineage (GTDB taxonomy): Bacteria > Pseudomonadota > Gammaproteobacteria > Burkholderiales > Rhodocyclaceae > Sulfuricystis. The sequence goes on from CAYYHO010000078.1 coordinate 6,443, forward strand.
TCTGTCGCGGCCTCGACGCGCGCCAGCGGCTCGGCGAAGCGGAAGCGGCCGGCACGGCGTATGCGCTGCTGACCGCCCCGGCTCCGCTCGCCGAAGCCTGCTTCGCACCCATGGCGCGCCTGGCCGCCGCCGGGGAATTGCCGGTCGACAGCCTGCAGGCGCGGCTGCGCAACCAGCTGGCGCTGGGCAAGCTCAAGGAGGCGCGCGCCATCGCCGGCTGGCTGCCGGCCGCGGAGTCGCTGCCATGGCAGACGGTGGACAGCATCGTCGATCACCCGGCGCGCTACCTGGCCAGCCTGCCCGAAAAGTTCGCCGAGACGCGGCGCGGCCGCGAGCTGGCGAGCTTCGCGGTACAGCGCATGGCGCGCGGCGATGCGCGGGTGGCCGCCGCGCGCTGGCAGGAAATCGAGGGGCGCTTCAGCGCGGCCGAGCGCGGCTTCGTCTGGGGCCGCCTGGCGCTGCGCGCCGCCCTGAATCACTTGGCCGAAGCGCAGGAGTGGTTCGACAAGGCCGCGGCGCTGGGCGGCAGCCTGGACGAGGAGCAGCACGCCTGGCGCATCCGCACCGCTTTGCGGGCCGGCCAGTGGCCAGCCGTGGCGCGCGCCATCACCGCCCTGCCGGAACCGCTCGCCGGCCAGCCGGAGTGGGTGTACTGGCGCGCGCGC
>CAYYHO010000079.1:0-7097 GCA_964471725.1 uncultured Methyloversatilis sp.
TGGTTCACTGGGCCGACAGAAGGTAATTCAAAGAATGGTGTTGCAGAACTGACTTTCCATTGCCACCACCCAATTACTACCGCAACAAGAGTTCCGGCTAGTAATGCCGACAAAGTTGATAACAGTTGCCGGTCTGTTAGTGAACTGCGGGCAATTATCCAGCCAAGTAGTACTGACCGTAAGGTGTCCCCTACTACCCGCCAGTGTTGCGGCAATGGTGGGGCGAACAAGCAGGACAATATTGCTGACGAAAGCAGCAATAGAAAGGGCAAGTCCCGTTCCCAGTGCCACGCCCCTCCCCAGCCTTCTCGTGCAAATAGGGAGGAACTAAACCAAGCGAGGACAAATACTAACCACAAAATATTTTTCGGGACATCTAATATGGGCAAAAAAAACATCAGACCGGAAAGGGAAAGATGCTCAAGAGTATTAAGTCGATGCGAATGTGCTGCGACTGTTGTGGTTGTCATGAACATACACTCTGGAAAATTGCCTCCATACGATCAAGCATATCTTCTTGGCTATGGTGTGCCGTAACGTGCGTGCGTGCTTGCTGGCCTAGTCGAGATCTAAGATTATCATCTGCTTGCAAGGCTTCTATGGCGGCAATCAGTGTGGTGCTGTCACGTGTTTTAACTATTAGAGCTGTTTCGTCATCCTTAGCTATTTCTCCAATACCACCCACTGCAGTTGTAATGCAGGGAATGCCTACGGCCATTGCTTGCATCAGAGCTTGTGGAACACCTTCTGCATAGGAAGGGAATGCGAAAATATCGAAGCTTTGTAGCCACAGCAGCACATCATTTCTATTTCCCGCAAAAAATATGCGCTCGGCAAGATCGAGTTCGCTAACTTGGTTGGCAAGAGTTTCGCGATAAGGTCCATCTCCAACAATTACAAGTTGAACTTTCAAAGGAAGATTTTTCAGTGCCTCGATTAGATGATAGTGGCCTTTCCCGCGTCTTAGGGTGGCCACGATGCCGACGATGAACGCCTCCGTGTCGAGTCCCAGTGCATGTCGCGCAGCAAGCTTGTCGCCGGGAGCGAAGTGGTCCGTGTCTATGCCGGTGGGGACGGAGGTGACCCTTTCCGGAGCAAGGCCGGTGGCGGCCATGACTTCCTGCCGCAACTGGTTCCCCGTGGTGACGACATGCCTGCATGCACGCGCATACAGCCAGCGGGAGGACCAGGTATGCGCAATCGGGACAGAGATGTGCCTTGTGCGGACGATCGGCGGCGCTCCGCCGATGGTGGCGCAACTGAGCGCGGTCAGCCAGCTATCGGTTGAGCTGTGCGTATTGATGACGTCAATCGGGCCGGCGTCGCGCAGCCAGCGGCGCAGGGCCAGGAAATCCGCCAGCCGTTTCTTGTAGATGGGTACCGCAACTGCCGGAACGCCGTAGTCGGCAGCCGCTTGATAAATGCCGGAGCTTGGCGGACAAACAATCGTCACCGAGTGGCCTCGTCCGATCATGCCGCGCGACTCGCTGAGGATGCGTATTTCCTGGCCGCCCCAGCCGCAGGATGATTCAGTGTGGATGATTCTCATGCCGCGCCCTCACGGAATTGCAGGGCATGCAGCTGGGCATACATGCCATTTGCCGCCAGCAGTTCCGCATGAGGGCCGCTTTCGACGACGCGACCGCCTTCGATGACGATGATCCGGTCGGCACTCTCGATGGTTGACAGGCGATGCGCGATGACCAGCGTGGTGCGGCCGGTCATGAGTGTTTCCAGCGCGGTCTGTACATGCCGCTCCGATTCCGTATCCAGCGCCGAAGTGGCTTCGTCGAGGATCAGGATGGGGGCGTTCTTGAGGATGGCGCGGGCGATCGCCAGCCGCTGTCGCTGTCCGCCGGAAAGCCGCAGGCCGTTTTCTCCGATGAGCGTCTTGTAGCCGTCGGGAAGTGTCTGGATGAATTCATGGGCAAAGGCCGATCGGGCCGCAGCCTCAATGGCTTCCGGAGCAGCCGATCCCGACCGGCCATAGGCGATATTGGCGGCGACCGTGTCGTCAAAGAGGACGACATCCTGTGAAACGATGGCGATGTTGGCGCGCAGGTCGGCCAGCTTCATCTGCTCGATGTCGATGCCGTCGATGAGGATCTGGCCGGAGTCAGGGTGGTAGAAGCGCGGGATCAGGTTGGCAATGGTGGATTTGCCGCCCCCCGACTTGCCGACGAGCGCAATCCGCTCGCAGGGTTGCACCGTGAAACTGACCTTGTCCAGAATCGGCGTACCGTCCGCCTGATAGCGGAAGCTGACGTCGCGCAGTTCGATTCGACCTGCGGCACGGGGCAAGGCTATGGCGCCTTCATCCTGCTCGGGTATCTGGTCGAGCAGTTCGAAAATGCTCTCCGCCGCAGCCAGTCCACGCTGGATGGCTTCGTTCACGCTGGTCAAAGCCTTGATCGGATTCAGCAGCATCACCATCGCCGTGACGAAGGAGACGAAACCGCCGACCGTAGTCTCGTCCCGCATGGACTGCAGCGCCGCAAAATAGATGATCAGCGCCAGGGCGACCGATACCAGCATCTGGACCGCGGGTGTGTTCAGGCTGCTGACGACCGTCAGTTTCATGCCCAGGCTGCGCACGCGTTCGGAAGCCTGGTCGAAGCGCGCGGCTTCATAGCGCTGTCCGCCGAACACCTTGACGATCTTGCGACCCGAGATGGCCTCTTCGAGCACATGGGTCATGTCGCCCATGGTCTTTTGAGTGCGGCGGCTCAATTCGCGGATGCGGATGGCCGCAGCCCGGGTGATCCAGACGATCGGCGGCGCGACGACCAAGGCGATCAACGTCAGCTGCCAGTTCAGGTAAAGCAGCCAGGCCAGCAGGCCGATCATCGTCAATACCTCGCGAATCAGCACGGTGACGACCGAAGAGGCAGCGGTGGCGACCTGGGCGACGTCATAGTTGAACTTCGAAACCAGCGCGCCCGTTCCATGGCGGTCGAAGTAATGGATCGGCAAACCGAGCAGGCGTCGAAACATCTGCTGGCGGATATCCGCCACGACGCGAGAGCCGACCCAGGAGATGGCGTAGGTGCTGATGAATCCCGCTATGCCGCGCAGGGTGAACAGGCCAACCAGCACCAGTGGGGCCAACTGGATGACGGAGACGTCCTTGTCGACAAAACCCTTGTCGAAGATGATCTTGAGCAGCGCCGGGAAGGCAGGCTCGGTCAGGGACGCCACAATCATGGCGAATACCGCCAGCACGAACATGCGCCAGTAAGGTCGTGCATAGCTTAACAGCCGTCCGTAGAGCACGCGGCTGGTGGTGTCGGGATGAGCAATCAAGGGTGGTGCCTGGAAGTGGGGATGGCCCGTCGGGTGCTGCGCAGAAGTGTTGGCCCTGCCATTTTAAACGACGGCGGAGTGGCGGGCATCGTTCGCCGCCTTCCCCCTTGCGAGGGGAAGCCGGGAAAGGCCGGCTTCAGCCATCGCCGACAGTCTTGTCAATGGCATGGCGGAGGAGAAAGATCCTTCTCAGGCTGCGGCCGCGTCGCTGACGCCAGGGCGCGAGCAGTCTGCTCAGGAAGGCCAGCCACGGGCGCGCTCGCTCAAGGATGGCGCGCATGCTACTTGCATCCGGGCGAAGCCGGAGGTAGCGCCGGAGCAAGGCGACCGCCAGATCTTGTGATGTCTCCTCGTCCATGCCCCACAGCAAGGTGGCGGAATTGACGAGCAGGATCAGGTCGTAGGCCTGCAGGATGGGAAGCGGCAGGTGTTCGCCGACATCCTCCTCGAAGTCGATGCGAAACAGGCGAGCGTCCTGCAGGGTCATGTTTTTCACCTGGCTGCCGCCATGCCAGTTGCCGGCGCGATGGAAGCGCACCAGGTCGTCAATCGCGGCATGCAGCGCCGCAGTGGCTTGTTCCCGCGACAGGTCGGCGAGGCTTTGCTCCAGGGTATTCCCGACATGCCCGAGCACCATGCAATCCGCTGCAAGAGCCGCGACTTCGGGAACGGCCTCGCCACTCGCAGCCAGGGCGCGAAGCCTGGCCGCCTCGTAGGCCAATCGGCCGCGGCCGTCGCGCAGCCGCAGCGATGCCAGCGGTATCCCGCAGCCCAGTGTCAGTCTGCAGAACAGCTTGAGCATCAGGGCCTGGAGCAGTCCGCGCTCTGCCCCTGGCGCCTTCGCGGCATAGCGTTGCCCGTCGTGGAGGAACGTCGCAATGCGACCGCCCTGGGCAGCCAGGGCCTGCCGGGCAGACTGCAGCAATGCAGTCGAATGAGCCGTGTCGGTGTCATCAATCATCGCGGAGGTGCAGCTAAGGTTTTTCGAGGAGCGTGCTGTAAAGGGCGGTCATTTGTGCGGCCATGCTGTCCAGGTCCAGGCCGAGAACGGTTTCCCGTGCTGCCCGGACCATGCTGGCGGGAGGCTTTCCCTGGTCACACAGGGCATCCAGTCCGCTGGCCAGTGCGGATACATCCTGCGCCGGGCAGACGGAGCCATTGATACCGATTTGAATCAATTCGGCAACACCGCAACTCGTCGTGGTTGCCACCGGCAGGCCGCAGGCGAGCGCCTCCAGCGCGGCGTTGGGCAGTGGATCATAGAGTGTGGGCAGGCAGAAGACATCGGCCGCGCCGTAGAAAGGTCGCACGTCGTTCTGGGCACCCAGGAAGCGCACGCGTTCGGCGATGCCCAGTTGATGTGCCTGGCGTTCGTAGCGCCGCTGGTTCTTGTCGCGACCGACAATCCAGGCTTCAGCGTGTCGCACCTGCATGCGCGCCAGGGCGGCCAGGAGGGCCGCTACCCCCTTGCGGTCGTAGCCCGAGCCGACGAACAGGATCACCGGCGCCGTCCCGCCAGCGCCGACCTTGCTCCGGGTGCTTGCCCGGAACTGATCACGCAGGCCGGGATGGAATGTCTGCGTGTCGACACCGTTGTAGATGAGCTGCAACTTGCCGGCAGCGGCGGGAAAGCGTCGTGCAATGTCGTCGCGCACCATGCGCGAATTGCAGATCACCGCCCGCAGCGCGGGGTGGTTGAACATGGCCCGCTCGGCGGCCAGCGTGTACCGGTGCCAGGGCGACAGCCAGGTCAGCGGCTTGCCGCTCAGGTCGAGCCAGGTGGCATGCACGCCGTCGCCGGCACGAAAGATATGGCAGCCGGGGATGCGTTCGTGGCTTTGCACCAGATCGTAGCGACCACTGGCGATCACCCGTTGCACGCAGCGGGCAAAACCCGCATCGCGCCAGGTGCGGCCGAGGTAGAAGGGGTTGCAGGTTACCCCGGCTGTATCGTCTGCCCCGCTGCTGCCCCCGCTGTTCCACTGGCGCGCGATGACTTCGACGGCAACGCCCTTTGCGCGCAGGGCGTCCAGGGCTCGCGCGACGAAGCGTTCGGCGCCGCCGAAGGGCGTGAATTGCTGGCGGACGATCGCCAGCTTCATGCGCTGCTTTCGGCAAGTAATTCGTTGCAGGCAGCGAGGACCTGTTCCACCGTCAGCGTGGTCAGGCATTCGCTGACTTTGCTGCTGCCGCAGCCATCCAGTCCGCAGGGTCGGCAAGGATGACGGGCGGAACTGACGAGACGATGCGCAACCTGCCAGGGACCCCACAAGTGCTCATCAGAGGGACCGAACAATGCCACAGTGGGCGTGCCCATGGCCGCAGCGATATGCATGGGTGCCGAATCGACCCCGATGAACAGCCTGGCTTGCGCCGTCAGGGCGGCCAGTTCCTTGAGCGAAAGCTGGCCGGACAGGTCGATGATCCGGGCGGGTTTCGCTTCCGGTCTGTCGGCAATCGCCGCGACCATGGCCATCTCTCTGGGATCGGGGGCGGCCGTGATGACAATCGGCCAGTGGCGTTCGGCAAGCAGGCCGCAGAGGGTGGCGACTGCTCCGGTCGGCAGACATTTGAACAGCCAGCGCGAGGCGGGATGCAGGTGGATGAAATTTCCCGGTTTGATCCGGTGTGCATCCAACAGGCTGTCAATCCGTGCCTGGGCATCGGCTCCGGGGATCATGACCAGGCGCTTGTCGGCTTCGTCGGGCAGCAGGCCAACACGGCGCAGCGCGTCCAGATTTGCTTCCACCGTGTGGCGTTTCGCCGGGCTGACGGGAACCTGGTGGGAAAAACTGCCGGCCCAGAACTTTCCTGAACGCTGCGGGGCCACTGACCAGCGTGGTTTGAGCAGCCGGCTGAGCCACGCGCCACGCGGATGTGTGGTCAGATGGATGATCAGGTCGTAGCGGCGCGCGCGCAGGTCTCCGAGTAAGCTCCATTCTCCGGCTGCTTGTGCCCTCATGCCCTGACGCTTCCAGTTGCGGTCGATGGTGTGAAGCTGCGCGATGGCCGGATGACCGGCCAGCATCGGCGCGGTATCGGCGTATACCAGGGCATCGATTTCGCTATGCGGCGCAGCATGCCTGACGGCGGAGAGTACCGGTGCGGTGAGCAGTACGTCGCCGTGATGCCGCAGTTTCGTGACGAGCACGCGATGCAGTTGCGAGGCTAGAACGGGGTTGTCAAGCATGGCGCGCACGATAACAGATTCCGGTTCTGGCAAAATGCCCGTTTTCGAGCTTACGCCGCCTGTCTTTAAAGAAAGAGCCCACCATGAAAATCACCGTGATTGGCACCGGTTACGTCGGCCTGGTTTCCGGCGCCTGCCTCGCCGATGTCGGCAACGACGTGCTCTGCCTCGACCTGGATGCCGCGAAGATCCGCATCCTCGATGAGGGCGGCATCCCGATCCACGAGCCGGGCCTGCTGGAAATCGTGCGCAACAACGTGGCTGCCGGGCGCCTGAAATTCACCACGGACATCGCGCGTGCCGTCGCGCACGGTACCATCCAGTTCATCGCCGTCGGCACGCCGCCCGACGAGGACGGCTCGGCAGACCTGCAGTACGTGCTGGCGGCGGCGCGCAACATCGGCCAGCACATGGTCGAGTACAAGGTGGTGGTCGACAAGTCCACCGTGCCGGTCGGCACCGGCGACAAGGTGAAGCAGGCGATTGCCGAAACCCTGGCGCAGCGGGGCGTGACGATTCCCTACGCGGTGGTTTCGAATCCGGAATTTCTCAAGGAGGGGGCCGCGGTCGAGGATTTCATGCGCCCCGACCGCATCGTCGTCGG
>CAYYHO010000080.1:0-7061 GCA_964471725.1 uncultured Methyloversatilis sp.
CGACACGGCCGCGCTGCACGGCCTCATTGCCGCGATGCTCGCCACGGGCGCCGACATCCGCTGCCTGCGCGACCCGACGCGCGGCGGCCTGGCGACCACCCTCAACGAGATCGCCCGCCAGTCCGGTGTCGGCATGCTGCTCGAAGAGGCGGCGATTCCCGTCCAGCCAGCCGTGGCGGCCGCCTGCGAGTTCCTCGGCCTCGACCCGCTCTACGTCGCCAATGAAGGCAAGCTGGTGGCCATCGTCGCCGCCGCGGATGCCGAACGCGCGCTGGCGGCGCTGCGCGCGCACCCGCTGGGCGCGGCGGCGGTCCGCATCGGCACGGTGCAGGCCGATCCCGGCCATTTCGTGCAGATGACCACCCGCCTGGGCGGCCGGCGCAACGTCGACTGGCTGACCGGCGAACAGCTGCCCAGGATCTGCTGAGCGGCGGTGTGCCAGAACTCTTCCATAAGGAATAGGCAGGAGGGATTGAAAACACATGCGGCGAAGGGTCTTTCTGTTGTAAATTACTTCCCCTCGCGTAACCGGATGTTGCGCAGCGCGCTGCGCCGGTATGCGTCTGTCCAATCCATCATGAGGAACCGCACGATGAAGAATGCTGCCCGTAAGCTCGTCGTCGCCCTGGCCTGCGCCGGCCTTGGCCTCGCTTCCGTCACTGCCGTTGCGCAAACCAAGTGGGACATGCCCACGCCGTACCCGGTCACCAATTTCCATACCGAGAACATCCAGCAGTTCATCAACGATGTGGACAAGGCCACCGGCGGCAAGCTGAAGATCACCCTGCATCCGGGCGGCTCGCTGTTCAAGGCCAACGAGATCAAGCGCGCCGTGCAGGGCGGCCAGGCGCAGATCGGCGAGATCATCCTGAGCGGCTTCGCCAACGAGAATCCTCTCTTCGGCACCGACAACGTGCCGTTCCTCGCCACCTCCTATGCGGAAGCGAAGCAGCTGTATGCCGCCCAGAAGCCCGGCCTCGATGCGCTGCTCGCCAAACAGGGCCTGAAGATGCTGTTCTCCGTGCCCTGGCCGCCGCAGGGCATCTTCACCAAGACGCCGATCTTCACCACCGCCGACCTGAAGGGCGTCAAGTGGCGCGCCTACAACCCGCAGACCGCGCGCATCGCCGAACTGGTCGGCGCCCAGCCGGTGACCATCCAGGCCGCCGAGTTGTCGCAGGCTCTCGCCACCGGCGCCGTCAGCGCCTTCATGACTTCCGGCGCGACCGGTTCCGACGCCAAGGTGTGGGAGCAGGTCAAGTTCTTCTACGACACCCAGGCCTGGCTGCCGAAGAATGCCGTGCTGGTTTCGCAGAAGGCTTTCGATGCGCTCGACAAGGCGACCCAGGATGCCGTCCTCAAGGCCGGCGCCGAAGCCGATGTGCGCGGCTGGAAGGTCAGCGAGGAAAAGACCAAGTTCTACCTGGAGAATCTGGCGAAGAACGGCATGATCGTCACGCCGCCGCCGCCGGCGCTGAAGGCCGAGTTGCAGAAGATCGGCGACACCATGACCGCCGAGTGGCTGAAGACCACGGGCGCCGACGGCCAGGCCGTGCTGAATGCCTACAAGAAAAAGAAATAAGCCGCAGTGAAACGCGCGCTTGACCAGATCTACGGCGCCGCCGCCTGGGTGGCGGCGCTGTTCATGATCGGCATCCTGGCCATGATCCTGCTGTCGATCACCGGCCGTCTGTTCGACTTCCACGTGCGCGGCACGGACGCCTATGCCGGCTACTGCATGGCGGCGGCGGCCTTCCTCGCCATGGCCCACACCTTCAAGCGCGGCGAGCACATCCGCGTGATGCTGATCCTCGACTTGGCCGGTCCGCGCGCGCGCCACCTGCTCAACCTCTGGAGCCATGCCGCCGGCGTGCTGTGCGCCGCGCTGCTGGCCTGGTTCTCGCTGCGCCTCGCGTGGCACTCCTATACCTTTCACGACATTTCGCAGGGCAACGACGCCACGCCGCTGTGGATCCCGCAGATCGGCATGGCGCTGGGCAGCGCGATCTTCCTCGTCGCGCTGATCGAAAGCTTCTTCAACACGCTGCACGGCGGCCACGCGCGGCGCCGTGATCCCGGCGGCGAGCCTGTGCGCAGCGAATAGAAAGCCCTTCCCGTGGATCTCGCCATCACCTTCGGCCTCATCGTGGCCCTCTTCGTGCTGCTCGGCAGCGGTATCTGGATCGGCCTCGCCCTGCTCGGCGTCGGCTGGATCGCCATGGAACTGTTTTCGGCACGCCCGGCGGGCGACGCCATGGCGGTGACGATCTGGGGCATGTCCTCCTCATGGACGCTGACCGCCCTGCCGATGTTCCTCTGGATGGGCGAAATCCTCTTCCGCACGCGCCTCTCGGATGACATGTTCAAGGGCCTGGCGCCCTGGCTGGACAAGCTGCCCGGCCGATTGCTGCACACCAACGTGATCGGCTGCGGCATCTTCGCCGCCGTCTCCGGCTCCTCGGCCGCCACCTGCGCCACGGTCGGCAAGATCACCCTGCCCGAACTGCAGAAGCGCGGCTACCCCGAAGGCATCACCATCGGCACCCTGGCCGGCGCGGGCACGCTCGGCCTGCTGATTCCGCCCTCGATCATCATGATCGTCTACGGCGTCGCCGCCGAGGTGTCGATCGCCAAGCTGTTCATCGGCGGCGTGCTGCCCGGCATCCTGCTGGCGGGCCTTTTCATGGGCTGGATCATCGTCTGGGCGCTGCTCAATCCGGGCGCCGTGCCGCCCGCCACCGAGCGCGCCACCTTCGCCGAGCGGCTGTTCGCCGGCCGCCACCTGATTCCGGTGCTCCTGCTCATCGCCCTGGTGCTCGGCTCGATCTACACCGGCGTGGCGACGGCGACGGAAGCCGCGGCGATCGGCGTGGTCGGCAGCCTCATCCTCGCCGCCTGGCAGGGCGCCCTGAGCTGGCAGAATTTCCGCGACAGCCTGATGGGTGCGACGCGGCTGTATTGCATGATCGCGTTGATCCTCGCCGGCTCGGCCTTCCTCACCCTGTCGATGGGCTATCTCGGCCTGCCGCGCCATCTGGCCGAGTGGATCGCCGGCCTCGGCCTCGGCCAGTTCGGCCTGCTGTTCGGGCTGATGATCTTCTTCATCATCCTCGGCTGTTTCCTCGACGGCATTTCGATGGTGGTGCTGACCATCGCCGTGATCCAGCCGACCATCGTCGCGGCCGGCATCGATCTGCTCTGGTTCGGCATCTTCCTCGTCGTGGTGGTGGAAATGGCGCAGATCACGCCGCCGATCGGCTTCAACCTGTTTGTCCTGCAGGGCATGACCGGCAAGCAGCTGCCCTGGATCGCGCGCTCCACCCTGCCGGCCTTCGTGCTGATGATCGTGGCGGTGTGGCTGATCTATGCCTACCCCGGCCTGGTGACCTGGCTGCCGCAGCGCATGGTGGGGTGATGGCGGCGCCCGGCGCGGCTCCCGCAAGGCTGCTCGATCTGGGCGATGCCGCGCTCACCCTGGCTTTCGGCGAGAGCGACCATATTGACGCGGCGCTGCATGCCCGGGTGATGGCCGCGCGCGCCGCGCTGCCGCAACTGCCGGGCATCACCGACGTGGTGCCGGCCTACCACGCGCTGACCGTACATTTCGATCCGCGCCGGCTGTCCCGCGCGGACCTCGCCCGGCAATTGCTTGCTGCCGCAGAGTGGGCGGAAAAGTTGGCGCAACAGCCGGCGGAAAAATCGGCTCTGGCGGGACGGCACTGGCGCATCCCCGTCTGCTTCGGCGGCGCGCACGGGCCCGACCTCGCTGCCGTCGCCGCCGCCACCGGGCGCAGTCCGGCAGAGATCGTCGCGGCGCTGTGCGCGCAGCCCTGGCAGGTGTTCCTGATCGGCTTCCTGCCGGGATTTCCCTACATGGGCGAACTGCCCGCCTGGCTGCGCCTGCCGCGGCTGGACACGCCGCGCACCGCCGTGCCGCCGCGCAGCGTCGCCATCGCCGGCGCCCAGTGCGCGATTTATCCCTGGCAGAGCCCGGGCGGCTGGCGCCTGCTCGGCAGCACGCCGGCGCGCCTCTTCGATGCCGGCCTGGCCGAACAGCCGGCGCTGCTGGGGCCGGGCGACGCGGTGCGTTTCGTCGCCATCGAAGGCGGCGAATACGACCGCCTCGAGCGCGCCATCGCGGGCGGCGAGCTGGCCTCGACGTGTTTCGCGACGACAACATGAGCGGCGTGCTGGAAATCCTCGCCTGCCCGACGCCGGTCAGCGTCCAGGACCTCGGCCGGCCGGGCTACCGCCATCTCGGCGTGCCGCTGTCCGGCGCCCTCGACCCGCAGGCGCTGCAACTGCTCAACGCGCTGCTCGGCAACCCGCCCGGCGCCGCCGCGCTGGAAATGCGCCTGGTCGGCCCGACGCTGCGCGCGTCCGCGCCGGTCTGCGTCGCGCTCGCCCATGCCGCCGGCACCATCGAGCGCAGCCCGGATGCCAATGGGGCGCAAACGCGCGAAGCCCTGCCGCCCTGGCAGACCGCCCGGCTGGCGGCCAGCGACTGCCTGCGCATCGGCGCAGTGAGCAGCGGCGTCGGCTACCTCGGCGTCGCCGGCGGCATCGACGTGCCGCCAGTGCTGGGCAGCCGCTCGTTCTATGCGCGCGCCGGCATCGGCCTGCCTCTGGCGGTCGGTACGCGCCTGCCCGTTGCGGCAGGGGGAAACACCGATGCACCGCGCGCCGTCGCGCCAGCGCCGACTTTTTCGGGCGCCGCGCCGCTGCGCGTCATGAGCGGCCCGCAGGCCGATCACTTCACGGCGGCGGCGTTCGCCACCCTGTGCGGCAGCGCCTATCGCGTCGGCCGCGCCGCCGACCGCATGGGCCTGCGCCTCGAGGGCCCGCAACTGCAGCATGATCCGGCGCGCGGCGCCGACATCGTCTCGGACGCCGTCACGCCGGGGGCGATCCAGGTGCCCGGCGACGGCCTGCCCATCGTGCTGCTGGCCGATGGCCAGACGGTCGGCGGCTATGCCAAGATCGCCACCGTGATCGGCGCCGACCTGCCGCGGCTGGGCCGCCTGCTGCCCGGCGACGAACTGCGTTTCGCCCTCGTCGATGCGGACACGGCCGCCGCTGCCCGGCGCGCGAGCGATGCCTGGCTGGCCGCGCAGATCGCCGCGATCCGGACGCTGCCGCCGACCGGCGGCATCGACCTCGATGCCCTCTACACGCACAACCTCGTCGATGGAGTCATTCATGCCAAATGAGATGCAGACCGAGCGCCGGATCAACCTCAACGCCGACCTCGGCGAATCCTTCGGCCCCTGGGTGATGGGTGCGGACGCGGCGATGCTGGCCATCGTCGCCAGCGCCAACATTGCCTGCGGCTTCCATGCCGGCGACCCCGACGTGATGCGCCGCACCGTCGCCGACGCCGTGGCGCGCGGCGTTTCGCTCGGCGCCCATCCGGGCTATGCCGACCTGCAGGGTTTCGGCCGCCGCACCATGAAGCTGTCGGCAACGGAAATCGAGAACCTGGTGGCCTGCCAGGTCGGCGCGCTGGAGGGCGTGGCGCGGCTGGCGGGCGGCCGCGTCAGCCACGTCAAGCCGCATGGCGCCCTCAACAACCAGGCTTGCGCCGAGCGCGGCATCGCGGATGCCATCTGCCGCGCCGTGCGGGCTGTCGATCCCGGCCTGATCCTGCTTGCGCCGGCGGCCTCCGAACTGCTGGCGGCGGGCCAGGCGGCCGGCCTGGCCACGGTCGCGGAAATCTTCGCCGACCGCGCCTACCTTGACGACGGCCAGCTGATGCCGCGCGACCAACCCGGCGCGGTGCTGCACGACCCCTCCCGGTGCGCGGAACGGATCCTCGCCATGCTGGAGGCCGGAGCGCTGATCGCGGCGAGCGGCACACGCATCCCGACGGCCATCGGCAGCATCTGCGTCCATGGCGACGGGACGGAAGCGGTGGCGCTGGCGCGCGCGCTGCGGCAGGCGCTGGAAGCGGCCGGCTGGCGCATCGCCGCGCTGCCCGATATTGTCCGGAAGTAGTAGGGATCGGACGGCCCGCTGCTAGAATGCGGCGGCTGTTATTAAACACAGGAGGAACCAAAATGAAACTGCGTACCCTGATTGCCGCATCGGCACTGACGCTGGCCGCTTCCGTCAGCCATGCCAACGAGTTCATCAACGTCCTGACCGGCGGCACCAGCGGCGTCTATTACCCGCTCGGCGTCTCGCTGACCCAGATCTACGGCAAGGCGATCCCCGGCGCCAAGACCTCGGTGCAGGCGACCAAGGCCAGCGCCGAGAACCTCAACCTGCTGCAGGCCGGTCGCGGCGAAGTCGGCTTCACGCTCGGCGACACCCTCAGCGAGGCCTGGAAGGGCAACGAGGAAGTCGGCTTCAAGACGCCGCTGAAGAAGCTGCGCACCATCGCCGGCATCTATCCGAACTACATCCACTTCATCGCCACGGCCGATTCCGGCATCAAGACGCTGGCCGACCTGAAGGGCAAGAAGGTTTCCGTCGGCGCGCCGAAGAGCGGCACCGAGATCAACAGCCGCGAAATCCTCAAGGCGGTCGGCATGAGCTACAAGGACCTCGGCAAGGTCGAGTACCTCGGCTATGCCGAGTCGATGGAGCTGATCAAGAACCGCCAGATCGACGCCACGCTGCAATCCTCCGGCCTCGGCATGGCGGCGGTGCGCGACCTGGCGACGGCCGTCAGGATCGTCCTCATCCCGATCCCGGCCGACGTGGTGGCGAAGATCGGCGATGCGGCCTATTCCACCGGTGTCTTCCCCGCCAACACCTACAACGGCCAGACCACCGACGTGCCGGCCGTCACGGTGCAGAACTACCTGGTGACGCACGAAGGCGTGTCGACCGACACCGTCTACAGAATGACCAAGTCGATGTTCGAGAACCTCGATGCCATGGTCGCCGCGCACGCCGCCGCCAAGGCCATCGACAAGGACAAGGCCGGCAAGGGTTCGCCGGTGCCGCTGCATCCGGGTGCCGAGAAGTATTACCGCGAGGCCGGGCTGATAAAGTAAACGCCCGCCACCCTTCGCCCCCCTCGCGGGGGGTTATTTCGTGCTCGCTGCGCTCGTCTA
>CAYYHO010000081.1:0-468 GCA_964471725.1 uncultured Methyloversatilis sp.
CACCGCGAGCACTTCGTAGGGCTCGCTCTTCACGCCGTCGATCTCCTTGACCAGCACTCGCGGGCGCGACACCGCCAGCTCGTAGCCCTCGCGGCGCATGTTTTCGAGCAGGATGGTCAGGTGCAGTTCGCCGCGGCCGGAAACCTCGAAGATGTCGGCGTTTTCGGTTGCCGCGACGCGCAGCGCGACGTTGGAAAGCAGCTCCTTGTTGAGCCGTTCGCGGATCTGGCGGCTGGTGACATATTTGCCCTCCTTGCCGGCGAGCGGCGAGGTGTTGACCTGGAAATTCATCGTCAGCGTCGGCTCGTCGACCGTGATCGGCGGCAGCGGCTCGGGGTTGTCGACGGCGCAGAGCGTCACGCCGATGTTGACCTGCTCGACACCGCTGATCAGCACAATGTCGCCAGCTTCGGCATCGGCGGCGGCCTGGCGTTCCAGGCCTTGAAAGGTCAGCACCTGGCCGACCTT
>CAYYHO010000081.1:518-756 GCA_964471725.1 uncultured Methyloversatilis sp.
GATGTGGCCCTTCTTGATGCGGCCGATGCCGATCTTGCCGACGTAGGAGTTGTAGTCGAGCGAGCAGATCTGCAACTGCAGCGGCGCCTCGGCATCGACGTCGGGCGGCGGCACATGGCGCAGGATCGCCTCGTAGAGCGGGCGCATGTCGGCGCCGGGCTGGCGCGAGGCCATCATGGCGTAGCCGTTGAGCGCCGAGGCGTAGACGACGGGGAAGTCGAGCTGTTCCTCGGTGGCG
>CAYYHO010000081.1:828-4612 GCA_964471725.1 uncultured Methyloversatilis sp.
GTCGATCTTGTTGACCACGACGATGGGCTTCAAGCCCTGGGCCAGCGCCTTGCGGGTCACGAAGCGGGTCTGGGGCATCGGGCCTTCCTGGGCGTCGACCAGCAGCAGCACGCCGTCGACCATCGACAGCACGCGCTCGACCTCGCCGCCGAAATCGGCGTGGCCGGGGGTGTCGATGATGTTGATATGGGTGCCCTCGAAATCGATGGCGCAGTTCTTGGCGAGGATGGTGATGCCGCGTTCCCGTTCGATGTCGTTCGAGTCCATCACCCGCTCGGCAACCTGCTGGTTTTCACGGAAGGTGCCGGACTGGCGCAGCAACTGGTCGACGAGAGTGGTCTTGCCGTGGTCGACGTGGGCGATAATGGCGATGTTGCGGAGGGGACGGGACATCGGATGGGGGCGCCGGAAACGGCGCGGTCTGAAGAAAGGGCGGGCATTCTAACAGAGGCGCTTGCCCTGTCCCGGAATTGTGCAGGAACAAAACTCAAGGAGAATCGGGATGTTGGCAATCATCGGCGGCAGCGGGCTGACCCAGCTGGTTTCCCTGGAGGTTGCGCGCCGCGAAGTGGTGCGCACGCCCTACGGGGAGCCTTCGGGGACGCTGACCTACGGCTCCATCGGCCAGCAGCAGGTGGTCTTTCTGGCCCGCCACGGCCACAGCCACACGATTCCGCCGCACCGGGTGAATTACCGGGCGAATCTCTGGGCCCTGGTGAAGTCGGCCGGCGCGGACGGCATCGTCTCGGTGGCCTCGGTGGGCGGCCTGCGTGCCGACCTGCCGCCCGGCGCGCTGGTCGTGCCGCACCAGATCATCGATTACACCTGGGGCCGGCCGGGCACCTACTTCGATGGCGGCGATGCGCCGGTGGTGCATGTCGACTTCACCGAACCCTACGACCGCCGCCTGCGCGAACGCCTGCTGTGCGCCGGCGCGGCGGCGTCGATCCCGCTGGCGGATGCGGCCGTGTATGCGGCGACACAGGGCCCGCGGCTGGAGAGCGCCGCGGAAATCGAGCGGCTGGCGCGCGATGGCGCCGACATTGTCGGGATGACCGGCATGCCCGAAGCCGTGCTGGCGCGCGAGTTGAAAACCCCGTATGCGGCAATCTGCGCCGTCGCCAACTGGGCCGCCGGACGTGGCGATTCCGCCAGCGCGATCCGTTTCGACCAGATCGAGGCCGTGCTGCAGGAATCGATGGGCAGGGTGCGCCGCGTGATCGAGCATCTCTGCGCAGAGGCCAAATAATGGTCTAAGCCGTCCCCGTGCTGGCGGCGTTCCGGCTGACGCCGTCCCGCCAGCGCCGACTATTTCAACGGAGCAAACCACAGCAGCGTTTGCGAAGGGCCGCCCCGAGCAAACGCGGCACGCGCCGCCAGGCGCAAACCGCTCAGGCTTACCGACGAAGCGCCCCGTGATAGACGAGCGCAGCGAGTCAACAGTCACCTCCCCCGTGAGCAAGGGGGGGGCTGGGAGGGGGCGGGCGTCTACAATCTCCAGGCCAGCGCCTCGTCGGCGCTGCGCAGCCGCGCCGAAACTACCCGGGCCACGTTGCGATAGACCTTCATGCTGATTTCCGGGTGGCTGTACATCGACTGGTCCGACAGGCGCACCAGTACGCAGGGGGTGATCGCGGTGACGGTGGCGCTGCGGGCCTCGTTGTCGGCCAGCGCCATTTCGCCGAAGCTGTCCGCGGAAGTCAGGCGGGCGAGTTCGATCTCGCCTTCGCGGCTTTTCTTCGACACCATCGCCTCGCCGTCGAGAATGATGTACATGTGGCTGCCGATGCTGCCTTCCTTGACGATGGTGGCCCCGGCGTCGAACGAGCATTTCTCGGCGCGCGCCAGCAATTCACTGATCTCGGCCGGCTTGAGTCCTTGAAAGGCCTTGACGTGCTCGGCCAGCTTCAACAACAGGCGCTGCAGGTCGTGAAAGGTGAATTGTTCGCGTATCCAGTTCATGGTGAACTCCCGTCACTGAGTTTGTCGCCGTTCAGATGGCCAGAACGTCCAGCAATTCCTGCTCCAGCCTGACCAGTGTCGCAGTTTTACCCAGTTCTGCGCCGCTGATCAAGAAAGTATCTTCCACCCGCTCGCCGAGTGTGGCGATTTTGGCGGCAAACAGACGCACCTCGTGCCGCGCCAGGGTGCGCGCGATGGCATACAGCAGTCCCGAGCGGTCCGCCGCCGTGATCGACAGGATGAAGTTCTTGCTGCTCTCGTCGGCGCGGATGGCGACTTCCGGCGTCAGCGGGATGTGGCGTACCTGGCGCGACAGCCGCGTTTGCGGCGGCGGGCTGAGCGGTGGCTGCAGTTTCAGGTGCTCGGCCAGGTCGTGGTTGATCAGGCCGATCATGTCGCGGTAGGGCAGCTGGTTGCCCGAGTCGAGCAGGACAAAGCTGTCGAGCGCATGGCCGTGGCGGGTGGTGTGGATCTTGGCGTCGACGATCGAATAGCCGAGTCTGGAAAAGAAGCCGCAGATGCGGGCGAACAGCCAGGGCTGGTCCGGGGTGTAGACCATCACCTGCAGGCCGACGCCGGCCGGGTTGAGGCGGGCGCGCACGATCGGTTCCGCGCTGTCCGGGCGGTGGTAGAGGACCTGGGTGTGCCAGGCGATCTCTTCGCTGTCGTGGCGCAGGAAATAGCCGGTGTCGAGTTGCTCCCAGAGTGCCGTTTCGACGCCTGGCCGCAGTCCATGCAGGCGGAGCAGGCGACGTGCGTCTTCGCTGCGTTCCTCGATGCCGGCCAGCGGGGAGGCAATTTCGCCGCTCAACAGGCGCCGCGTGATGCGGAAGAGGTCTTCGAGCAGCTTGGCCTTCCAGGCATTCCAGACTTTCGGGCTGGTGCCGCGGATGTCGCAGACCGTGAGCAGGTAGAGCGCCGTCAGGCGCTCTTCGCTGCCGACGATGGCGGCGAAGCGGCGAATCACGTCGGGATCGGCGAGGTCCTGCTTCTGGGCGAAGGTCGACATGGTCAGGTGATGTTCGACGAGGAAACAGACCAGGGCGGTGTCCTGCGGATTGACGCCATGGGCGCGACAGAAGCGCCGGGCATCGCCCGCCCCCAGGTGTGAATGGTCGCCGCCGCGTCCCTTGGCGATGTCATGGAACAGAGCGGCCAGGAACAGCCGCCAGCGCTGCGGGAACGCCGCCATCAAACGCGAGCAGTAGGGATATTCGTGGGCGAATTCCGGCAGTGCGAAACGGCGCAGGTTGCGCACCACCTGCAGGATGTGCTGATCGACCGTATACACGTGGAACAGGTCATGCTGCATGCGGCCGACGATGCGGCCGAACACCGGCAGGTAGGCGCCGAGGATGTCGAACTGGTTCATGCGCCGCAACTGGTGGGTAAGGCCGCGCTTTTCCATGAACAGCGCGAGGAAGTTGGCCTGGTTGCCGGGGTCGCGGCGGAAGCGGGCATCGATGCGTCCGCGGTTGCGCCACAGGGCGCGCAGGGTGCGCGACGTCATGCCCTTCAGTTCGGGTCTTTGCGACAGCAGCAGGAAGCCCCGCAGCAGGGCGGCCGGGCGCCGCTCGAAGAGGTCGTCGGCGCGCATGTCGAGCATCTCGTGCACGACCTGGAAGTCTGCGTCGATGGCGATGGGCGGCGCGGCGGGACGGTTTTCCAGCCGTGCGCCGAAATCCGACAGCACCAGGGTATTCAGCTGGGTGATGCGCCTGGCATTGCGGTAGTAGCGCTGCATCAGCACTTCCGCCGCGCGCCGCGAAGCGGTGGCGCGCAAGCCGAGCGACTGGGCGAGTGCTTCCTGGTGGTCGAACAG
>CAYYHO010000081.1:4628-5899 GCA_964471725.1 uncultured Methyloversatilis sp.
CGCGCCGGCCGGTGAGATAGTGCAGGCCGATGCGCACGCGGCGCAGGAACTCCTCCGAGCGGGCCAGCAAACGGGCCTCGGAACGGGAAACGATGTCGGCCGCCGCGAGCTTGCGCCAGCTGTCGGCCGGCGTCGCGGCCCGCGTTACCCACAGGAGGGTGTGCAGGTCGCGCAGTCCGCCGGGGTTTTCCTTGCAGTTGGGTTCCAGGCTGTAGGCCGTGTCGTTGTACTTGGCATAGCGCGCTTCCTGCTCCAAACGCTTGGCTTTGAAGAACTCGAGCGGCTTCAGGGCAGCATCGAAGGCCTTGCGAAACTCCTCATACAGGACGCGATTGCCGCACAGGAAACGGGTTTCCAGCAGCGTGGTCTGGATCGTGATGTCGCGCTTCGCTGCGTCGAGGCAGGAGCCGATGGTGCGCACGCTGTGGCCGATGTCGAGGCCGATATCCCACAGCAGCCCGACCAGCCTTTCCAGCGACTGCCGGTGCGTCTCGGCTGCGCTGGCGCCCATGGTTTTGGTTTTGCCGTCCGGCAGCAGGATCAGCAGATCGACGTCGGAGGCCGGGAATTGTTCGCGGCGTCCGTAGCCGCCCGCTGCGACCAGGCAGAGCTGCCCGTCCATGGCCAGGCTGCGCCAGAGTCGCTGCAGCACGCCATCGATGAGGCGGGTCGTGCCGCCCAGCAGGGTGGCCGGGCTGCCCTTGGCCAGGTAGACCTGCTTGAGGGCCTGCCTGCCCTCCTGCAGGGTGCTGCGTAGCTCGGCGGCGAGCGCGGTGTCGGGCTTAGCGCTTGGCAAGGGCAAAGGGATTGGCGGGTGCGCCGGCGGACAGGGTCAGCACTTCGAAGCCGTTGGGGGTGACGAGGATGGTGTGTTCCCATTGCGCCGACAGGCTGCGATCCTTGGTGACGATGGTCCAGCCGTCCGGCAGTTCGGAAACCGCCGCCTTGCCGGCGTTGATCATCGGCTCGATGGTGAAGGTCATGCCGGGCTCGAGCGGGATGCCTTCGCCCGGCCTGCCATAGTGCAGCACCTGCGGCTCTTCGTGGAACTTGCGGCCGATGCCGTGCCCGCAGAATTCGCGCACCACGGAAAAGCCGTTCGCCTCGGCATGCTTCTGGATGGCGGCGCCGATGTCGCCGAGGCGGGCGCCCGGCCTGACTGCTTCGATGCCGAGCCAGAGGCATTCATGGGTGATGGCCATCAGCCGTTTCGCCAGGATCGAGGCGCCGCCGCCGACATTGAACATGCGGCTGGTGTCGCCATGCCAGCC
>CAYYHO010000081.1:5909-7048 GCA_964471725.1 uncultured Methyloversatilis sp.
ATGTCCCCCTTCTTGAGCGGGCGCTCGTTCGGCACGCTATGGCAGACCTGATGGTTCACCGAGCTGCAGATCGATTTCGGATAGGGCTGGTAACCCGGGGGCGCGTAGTTGAGCGGGGCCGGAATGCAGCCCTGGACATTCACCATGTAGTCGTGGCACAGCCGGTCCAGTTCTGCCGTAGTGATGCCGGGCAGGACAAACGGTTCGATATAGTCGAGCACCTCGCCGGCCAGGCGGCCGGCGATGCGCATGGACTCGATATCTTCCGGGGTCTTGATGGTGATGCTCATGGGCGCGTGCAGGTCGGAAATGGATTGGACCGAATGATTTTAACCGCTGTGCCGTGGCCGCGTGGCAAGGCCACAACCAGGCCACGGGTTTGCCGGCTTCCCGGCGTGCTTCGTTGCCGGGGAGGCGATGCGATGAGGATGCGATCGGGATGCGATAAGGGCTTGAAGTTTGTCGCATTTTGCCGCTATAATCGCCCGCTTGTCCAAATACGACCGGACAAAATTCACACACCCGGCGCCGAATGGGTGCCCTGCCAGGCCGGCGGGGAGACCAGCCGGGTGGCGGATAACCCATATCGGAGAATTGTCAGATGAGTACTACCATGCGTCAGATGCTGGAGGCCGGCGTGCATTTCGGCCACCAGACCCGTTTCTGGAACCCCAAGATGGCCCCGTTCATTTTTGGCCATCGCAACAAGATCCACATCATCAACCTCGAGAAGACGCTCGCCAAGTTCAACGAGGCGACCGACTTCATCAAGAAGATGTCCGCCCGCAAGGGAACCGTGCTGTTCGTCAGCACCAAGCGCCAGGCGCGGGAAATCCTCGCCGAGGAAGCGCAGCGCGCCGGCATGCCCTATGTCGATGAGCGCTGGCTGGGCGGCATGCTCACCAACTTCAAGACCGTCAAGCTGTCGCTCAAGCGCCTCAAGGACATGGAGCAGATGGTCGAGGACGGCAGCTTCGACAAGCTGCCGAAGAAAGAGGCGCTGATGATGCAGCGCGAGCTCGCCAAGCTGCAGAAAAGCCTCGGCGGCATCAAGGACATGGCTTCCCTGCCGGACGCCATCTTCGTCATCGACGTCGGCTATCACAAGATCGCCGTGACCGAAGCCAAGAAGCTCGGCA
>CAYYHO010000082.1:0-7045 GCA_964471725.1 uncultured Methyloversatilis sp.
CGACGTGCGCTTCGTCGCCCACCTCGACCTGCCGAAGAGCCTCGAAGCCTACTACCAGGAAACCGGCCGCGCCGGCCGCGACGGGCTCCCGGCCGAAGCCTGGATGACCTACGGCCTCAACGACGTGGTGATCCATCGGCGCCGCATCGACGAATCGGAGGCCGGCGAAGAACAGAAGCGCATCGAGCGCGGCAAGCTCGACGCCCTGCTGGCCTGGTGCGAAACCGCCGACTGCCGGCGCACGCGCCTGCTTGCCTATTTCGGCGAAACCGGCGCCGCGCCCTGCGGCAACTGCGACACCTGCCTCGTCCCGCCCGAACTCTGGGACGGCACCGTGGCGGCGCAAAAGGCCCTGTCCGCCATCCTGCGCACCGGCCAGCGCTTCGGCGCCGCCCACCTGATCGACCTGTTGCGCGGCAAGGCCACGGCGAAAATCGGCCAGTACGGCCACGACAGCCTGCCCACCTTCGGCATCGGCGCCGACATGGACGAAGCCGGCTGGCGCTCGGTGTTTCGCCAGCTGCTCGCCGGCGGCCTGCTGCACGCCGACGCCCAGGCCTACGGCGCCCTACGGCTGACCGACGCTGCACGCCCGGTGCTGAAAGGCGAAAGCGTGCTGCAACTGCGCCGCCAGGCGGTCTACCAGCGCGGGAAAAAATCGGCTCTGGCGGGACGGCACAAAGCCGCGGATTCAACCCCCGCCGACAGCGATCCCGCCCTGTTCGCCGCCCTGCGCGACTGGCGCGCGACACAGGCCAGGACGCAAGGCGTCCCCGCCTATGTCATCCTGCACGACAAAACCCTGCACGAACTCGCCAGCCGCCAGCCGGCCAGCGCGGCGGAACTGCTCGACGTTCCCGGCATCGGCCAGGCCAAGGCCGAACGCTATGGCGCGGAACTGCTGGAACTGATCGTGGATCGCACCAGCCAATCGGCTGAATAGCGGCTGAATAGCAATCCCGCAGCAGGTTTGCAAGCGGCCACAATTCCGTGCAGCATTTCTGCTAGGCTGCCGGCTTCGTCACTCCGCGAGCCCACACCATGCGCCTCTCCACCCTTTACACAGCAGGCGGCGAGGAAGCCGCCGTCGTCACGTCCGCCGGCCTGGTGCCGGTGCGCGCCATCAACGCCCACCTCGGCCGCAACTGGCCGCTCGACCTCTTCGCGCTGATCACCAGCGGCCTCAGCCCGAAACTGCAGGAGGATGCGCAGGCCACCGCCGCCGCCAGCGGCGCCCTGTCGCCCGAAAAGCTGCGCTACGCCCCGCTCTACCGCCACCCGCGCAAGATCTGGGGCATCGGACTCAACTACAAGGACCACGCCAACGACCTCAAGGCGGCGCTGCCCACCGAGCCGGCCTCGTTCATGAAGTGCGACAACACCATCATCGGCCCCGGCGACGCCATCGAGCTGCCGCCGCAATCGCAGCGCGTCACCGCCGAGGGCGAACTCGGCGTCATCATCGGCCGCACCTGCCACCGCATCGACCAGGCCGATGCGCTCGCCTACATCGCCGGCTACTGCCTCGTCATCGACATGACCGCCGAGGATATCCTCGAACGCAACCCGCGCTTCCTCACCCGCGCGAAGAACTTCGACACCTTCTTCTCCTTCGGCCCCGAACTCATCACCCCCGACGAAGTGGCCGACGTCGCCGCCCTCAAGGTCGCCACCTGGAAGAACGGCAAGCTGCACCGCGAGAACACGGTGTCCAACATGACCTTCCCGCCCGACTACCTGGTCGCCTTCCATTCCCACGTCGCCACCCTCTACCCCGGCGACATCATCAGCACCGGCACGCCGGGCGCCGTGGTGATCGAAGACGGCGACATGGCCGAAAGCCGCATCGGCGGCTTCGGCAGCCTGGTCAATCCGGTGCGGCGGGGCTGAAATCAGGCCATAACCGATTCCCGCCGTCCCGCCAAAGCCGACTTTCTGTATCGGCTACAACGGGTACCAAGAAGCGTAAACAACAGGTGACACCGGCTTGTTTCAGCGCGGCTTGTCCACATCACGCCGGTTGATGGCATAGCCGCCCGTATCGGGCGCAAAGGGCAGCGCCAGCATGCCGGGCAGGCGGTCGACCTGCTGCGGGTCGCGCAGTTCGCGGATGCCGATCGTCATGCCCTGGTGGCCGGCGCGCGGCTGGTCGCGGTAGGTGCCGCACAGGCGGTCCCACCAGGACAGGCTGAAGCCGAAGTTGCTGTTGGTTTCGTTTTCCTCGATGGAATGGTGCACCCGGTGCATGTCCGGCGTGACGATGAAGCTGCGCAGCAGGCGGTCGAGTCCGCGCGGCAGCTGCACGTTGCCGTGGTTGAACATGGCGGTGGCATTGAGGAGGACTTCGAAGATCACCACGGCGAGCAGCGGCGGGCCGAGCAGCAGGATGGCGGCAGCCTTGATCAGCATCGACAGGACGATCTCGACGGGGTGGAAGCGCGCGCCGGTGGTGCAGTCGAAGTCGAGGTCGACATGGTGCACCCGGTGCAGGCGCCAGAAGACCGGCACCGCATGCATCATCACGTGCTGCAGGTAGATGAGAAAGTCCAGCGCCACCACCGAAACGACGACGGCGGCGAAGAGGGGCAGCGGGAAATGGTTGAACAGGCCCCAGCCCTGCTGCTGCGCGAAGACGGCGATGCCGAGCCCGGCAGCGGGAAAGAGCAGGCGCAGGACGATGCTGTTGAGCGCGACGAGGCCGAGATTGCTGCTCCAGCGCACGCGCCGGGGCAGGCTCAGGGGGCGGCAGGGCGCCCGCACCTCCCAGGCCGCCATCAGGAACAGGATGCCGAAGAAGCTGGCAAGCCGGATGGCCGGTTCGTGCTCGAGTATCGCCAGGCTCCAGTTCATGGCCCCTCGCCGAACACATCCAGCCGCGCCGCAGTGCTGATCGCCACGATGGCCGGATGGGTCAGCCGGCGCTCGGTGGTGATGACATAGATCTGCTCGACCACCGCGTCGATCCGGCCGATGACCGAGACCTTGTACTGCTCGCAGATCTGAGCGGCGATGGCGCTCGGGGCGACGAACAGGCCGGCGCCGCCGCGACCGAAGGACTTCATCAGCGCACTGTCGTCGAATTCGCCGACGATGCGCGGCCGCAGGGCATTGGCCTCCAGCCACTGCATCAGCTTGGGCCGGATCAGGGCATCCTCGCCCGGCAGCAGGAACGGCGCGCCGTCCAGCACGGCGGGAAAAGCGCCGGACAGCGCCTGCGTCAGAACCGGAGCGCCGAAGACGCTCAGGCCGCTCTCGCCGAGCAGATGGCTGAAGCCGCGCACGTTGAGGTGAGTCGGCAGCGGCCGGTCGGCGATGATCAGGTCGAGCCGATGCACGGCCAATTCGGCCAGCAGCGCAGCAAGGCGGCCTTCGCGGCAGATCAGGCGCACCGGTTCGCCGAGCCGGAGCGCCGGCTCGACGAGCCGATAGGTGATCGATTTCGACATCGAGTCGGCAATGCCGACGCGGAAGGGCAGGGTTTTCTTCGCCGTCTGGTCGCGCAAGACTTCGAGCAGTTCGTCGCCGATGGTGAAGATTTCCTCGGCGTAGCTGAGGATGCGCTGCCCGGCTTCGGTCAGTTCGAGATTGCGCCCGGCCCGCCGAAACAGTTCGACCCCGAGGCTGGCCTCGAATTCGCCCAGCTGGCCGCTGATCGATTGCGGCGCCAGGTGGATCTGCTCCGCGGCGCGCGCGATGCTGCCCGTCTTGGCGACCATCCAGAAATAGCGCAGATGCTTGTAATTAAGTGCGGCCATGCGGTTCTCACGGAAAGTTCGGCGCTTGTTTCACGGTATCATGCCAGTATATTCGAATTGACAAATGAATAGACATGAACGACGACAACAGGCCCAATCCGCTCATCGAACTGCTCATCACCCTGGCGATCCCGTCGCTGATCCTGATGAACCTGAGCGACGCCGACAGCCTCGGCCCGGCCCGGGCGCTGCTGCTGGCGCTCGCCTTCCCGCTGTTTTGGGGCGTGCGCGACCTGTGGCGGCGCGGCAAGGTCAATGTGTTCGCCACGCTCGGCCTGATCAACGTCGTCCTCACCGGCGGCATCGGGCTGCTGGAGCTCGACACGCAGTGGCTGGCGGTCAAGGAGGCCGCCATTCCCGGCCTGATCGGCCTGGCGGTGGCGATCTCCGCCTTCACGCCCTATCCGCTGGTGCGCGTCCTGCTGTTCACGCCGGCCCTGATGAATGTCGAACTGATCCAGGCGCGCCTGGCCGAGCGCGGCAACACCGAGCAGTTCGAGTCCCGCCTGCGGAACGCCACCTGGATGCTGGCCGGCTCGTTCTTCTTTTCTTCCGTGATGAACTACATCCTCGCCGTCTGGATCGTCACCAGCCCCTCCGGCACGCCGGCCTTCAACGAGGAACTCGGGCGCCTGACCCTGCTCAGCTACCCGATGATCGCCCTCCCCGCCACGCTGCTGATGATGGCGGCGCTCTACTACCTGTCGCGCGCGATCAACACCCTTGCCGGGCTGTCGCTCACCGACGTAATCAACCATTGAATGGACACCTGAAAAGAAATCATGGACCTGACTGTCATTGCATTGTTCATCCTCGGCCTGGTGCTGTTGGTCGCCGGCGCCGAATTCCTGGTGCGCGGCGCGGCGGGCCTGGCGGCGCGGCTCGGCATCACGCCGCTGGTCATCGGCCTCACCGTGGTCGCCTTCGGCACCAGCGCCCCCGAACTCGCGGTCAGCGTGCAGGCCGGACTCGCCGGCCAGCCCGACATCGCCGTCGGCAACGTGGTCGGCAGCAACATCGTGAACGTGCTGCTCATCCTCGGCATTTCCGCCCTGATCGTGCCGCTGGCCGTATCGCAGCAGCTGGTGCGCATCGACGTGCCGCTCCTCATCGGCGTTTCGCTGGTCTTTCTGCTGATGTCGCTGGACGGCCGCATCGGCCGGTTCGACGGCCTGCTGCTGTTCGCCGGCATTGTCGCCTACATCCTGTTTGCCTTGCGCCTGAGCCGCCAGGAAAGCAACCAGGTGGCCGACGAGTACGCCCAGGAGTTCGGCAGCGGGCAAGCCATGGCGGCGCTGCCGCTGCAGATCGTGCTGATCGCCGCCGGCCTGGCCATGCTGGTGCTCGGTTCCCACTGGCTGGTGAACGGCGCGGTCACTTTCGCCCGCTATCTCGGCGTCAGCGAACTGATCATCGGCCTCACCATCGTCGCCGTCGGCACCTCGCTGCCGGAGTTGGCCACCTCGGTGGTGGCGGCGCTGCGCGGCGAGCGCGACATCGCCGTCGGCAACGTGGTCGGCAGCGGCATCTTCAACATCCTCGCCATCGCCGGCATCGCCGCCATCGTCACGCCGGGCGGGCTGACGGTCGCCCCGGCGCTGCTGCACTTCGACATGCCGGTGATGATCGCCGCCGCGGTCGCCTGCCTGCCCATCTTCGCCGCCGGCCACCTGATCCCGCGCTGGGAGGGCGTCATCTTCGTCCTCTGCTACGCGGCCTATGTCGCCTACCTGATCCTCGATGCCACCCGCCATGCGCTGCTGCCGGCCTACAGTGCGGCCATGCTCGGCTTCGTGCTGCCGCTCATCGCCATGGCCCTGATCGCGGTGCTGATGCGCCAACGCAGCGCGGCAGCATCTATAAAGGGGGGGTGATGTCCCTTACCCTGAGCTTTCTCGGCGCGGCGCGCGAAGTCACCGGCTCCAGCTATCTGCTGGAAAGCGGCGGTCTGCGTTTCCTGGTCGATTGCGGCATGTTCCAGGGCGGCCGCGAAGCGCGCGGCAAGAACCGCCAGGCCTTCGGCTTCGATCCCGAAAGCATCGATTTCGTCATCCTCACCCATGCCCACATCGACCATTCCGGTTTGTTGCCGCGCCTCGTGGCGCTCGGCTTCAAGGGGCCGATTTACGCCACGCGCGCCACTTGCGACCTGCTCGGGGTGATGCTGCCCGATGCGGCGCATATTCAGGAAAAGGACGCCGAGCGCGAAAACTACCGGCGCTTCAAGTCGCGCAAGGTCAAGGCAGGCAAGGGCGGCAAGAACGAGATCGCGCCGCTCTACACCGTCGAGCAGGCGCGCAGCTGCCTGAAACGCCTGCAGGGGGTCGACTATGGCGCCGAATTCGATCCGCACCCGGCGGTCAAATGCATCTTCCGCGACGCCGGCCACATTCTCGGCTCGGCGATTGCAGAGGTCTGGGTCGGCAAGGGGGCGCAGCAGCGCAAGATTGTCTTTTCCGGCGACCTCGGACAGCCTGCGCGGCCGCTGGTGGAGAATCCGACGCCGGTCGCCGCCGCCGACTTCCTGGTGATGGAATCGACCTACGGCAACCGGCTGCACAAGGGCATGCAGGAAACCGAGGACGAACTGGCACATGCGGTCAACGACACCATCGAACGCAAGGGCGGCAACCTGATCGTGCCCGCCTTTGCCGTCGGGCGCACCCAGGAGATGCTGTACCTGCTGGCCGACCTGACGCGGCGCGGGCGCATCCCCAGGCTCACCGTTTATGTCGACTCGCCGATGGCGACCGCCGCCACCGAGGTCACCTACAAGCACATGAAACTGCTCGACGCGGAAACCCGCGCCCTGATGGGCAGGCATGGCGGCGCCGCGCACTTCCGCCAGATCTCCTTCGTCGAGGATGCCGAAGAGTCGATGGCGCTCGACAAGATCAAGGGCGGCGCCGTCATCATCTCCGCGAGCGGCATGTGCGATGCCGGCCGCATCAAGTATCACCTGCGCGCCAACCTGCCGCGCCGCGAGTCCACCATCCTCATCACCGGCTTCCAGCTCGTCGATGGCGCCCGGCGCGTGCGCTTCTGGGGCGAAGAAGTGCCGGTCAGGGCCGATCTATACACGCTGGGCGGCCTCTCCGCCCACGCCGACCAGGCGGCGCTGCTCAGCTGGCTCGGTCATTTCCGCACGGCACCCCGGAAAACCTTCGTGGTGCACGGCGAAGCGGAAACGAGATTTCCCTCGACGCGCATGAACCGCTTCTGGCGGACGCCGGCCGTCGTGCCGAGCTTTCGCGTCCACTGCTCCTTGCCGTCGGTGCCGACGCACATCA
>CAYYHO010000083.1:0-226 GCA_964471725.1 uncultured Methyloversatilis sp.
GCGCTGTTCTGCCGCAACGTGATGATCTATTTCGACAAGCCGACGCAGTACCGGATCCTGAAAAAATTCGTGCCCCTGCTGCATCCGGACGGGCTGCTCTACGCCGGTCATTCGGAGAGCTTTCTGCATGCCGGCGACCTGTTCCGGTCGCTTGGGCGCACGGTCTATGCGCGCGCCGACCAGCGCGGAAACGGCGCACTCTTTTCAGGCGGAAGCAATTGACGAT
>CAYYHO010000083.1:236-6998 GCA_964471725.1 uncultured Methyloversatilis sp.
CAAGGTTCTGGTCATCGACGATTCCGCGACGATGCGCCTGATTCTGTCCGGCATCATCCGCAAGGCGCCCGACCTTGAAGTGATCGGCACTGCCCCTGACGGTATCGTGGCGCTCGAAATGATCCGGACGCTCAATCCGGACGTGCTAACGCTCGATGTCGAAATGCCGAAGCTGAGCGGGCTGGAGTTCCTCGAGCGGCTGATGAAACAGCGGCCGCTGCCGGTGGTGATGATTTCCGGGGAAACCCTGCGCGGCTCGCAGGCCACCCTGAAGGCGCTTGAACTGGGGGCGGTCGACTTCATCACCAAGCCGCGCAGTTCCAATCACATGCTCCTGCAGGAATACGCTGCGGAAATACATGACAAATTGCGCGCAGCGAAAAGCGCACATCTGCGGAGTCAGCCGCCCCCTGCCGACCTGCGCAGCGCAGCGCCCCTGGTCGGCGTTGCCGGCCCGGCGCTCAGCGACCGCTTGATTGCCATAGGCGCTTCCACCGGCGGCACCGAGGCAATCAGGGAGGTCCTCGCCCGTCTGCCTGCGGCGGTGCCAGGCATCGTCATGGTGCAGCACATGCCTGAAACGTTCACTTCCTCATTTGCCAGTCGCCTCGACAAGCTCGGTGCAGTCAGGGTTGTCGAAGCGTGCGGGGGGGAGCGCATCCAGCCCGGTCACGCCTACCTGGCACCGGGTCATTCGCACCTGACGGTGAAGAAAAGCGGCGCCGGCTGGGTGACCGAGTTGTCCCGCTCCGATCCGGTCAATCGCCATCGACCGGCTGTCGATGTGCTGTTCAAATCGGTTGCCGCCGAGGCCGGCCGGCGCGCCATCGGCGTGATTCTTACCGGCATGGGCAAGGATGGCGCGGAAGGCATGCTGGCCATGCGCCGGGCAGGGGCCTGGAACATCGCTCAGGATCAGGAAAGTTGCGTGGTCTATGGCATGCCGCGCGAGGCAGTCCTGCTGGATGCGGTCGATGAAGTGGCCGGCATTGACAATATTGCAACGCGGGTATTGGCGCGCTTGACGTAATTCAAGTACTTTAGTCGAGGCTGGATTACAATGCCGTTGGCACCAAACATATGATTAAAGGAGTAGATCCAAAATGACGCTTCGGCAACGCATGCTGGCGGTTCTGGCCGTTCTGGCCCTGACTGCGCTGGTCTCGAACGGATTTACGTTTCTCATGTATCTGCGCCTGGCTGATGTTGCCGGCGGCATGGATGCCCAGATGCAGGGGCAGCTGGCGAGCACCCGCAACTGGATCATTGTCGTCATCCTCGCCGCTTCCCTGGTCGGCCTGGCGGCGTTTGTGCACCTGCTGCGGCTGCTGCTGTCCCTGCTGGGTGGCGATCCTCAGTATGCGGCGGAGGTCGTCAAGCGGATAGCCGCCGGAGACCTCGGCGATCGCATCGAACTCAGGCCGGGAGATGACTCCAGCCTGCTGGCTGCCATTGCCGGCATGTGCAACACCCTGCGCGTCATGACCGGCGAGCAGCGGTCAGCGGCAGCCCGGTTGCGGGATACTGCCGCTGCCTTCCAGCGCATCAGCACCGGAGTGCAGCAGGGTGCGGCAGACCAGGTCTCGATGGCGCGGCAAACCGTTGGTGCGGTGACTTCAATGGCCGAGGGCATGGGGGGCATCACCGCGCAGGCGTCCGAGGTGGATCGGTCCGCGGCCGCCAGCGTCCAGCGCACCCAGGAAGGCAACGAGAGCCTGTCGCGCATGATCGGCGAACTGGACGCCGCCGAGACTGCGGTGCGCGAGATGAGCGACATCGCGCGCGAGTTCGTCACCAGTGCCTCCGCCATTGCCAGCATGACGCGCGAAGTGCGCGATATCGCCGACCAGACCAACCTGCTGGCGCTGAATGCCGCCATCGAAGCTGCCCGCGCCGGCGAGCAGGGACGCGGTTTTGCGGTGGTCGCCGACGAAGTGCGCAAGCTGGCCGAAAAATCGGCCAAGACCGCCAGCGAGATCGACAAGGTGACCAAGGGACTCGAGCAGCAGGCTGGCAAGGTCGAGTCATCGCTGGACCTCGGGCTCGCATCGCTGGGCACCACGCAGGAGCATCTCGAAAATGTTGCCGTCACGCTGGCGGAAATCAACCAGTCGGTCGGACAGACCACCGCAGGCATGAGCTGTATCGATACCGCAGTGGCTGACCAGTCCCGGGCCAGCACGGAAATAACCGCGAACATCGACCGGATTGCCGCGCTGGCCGCAAACTATGGCCACACGGCAGGGGAAGTCGTCACCAGGGCGCAAGAACTCGAAAAACTGGCGAAGGAACTCGAAATCGCCGTACAACGCTTCAGGCTGTGAAGATTGGCGTAATATTCCCGGCTAAGAGTTCCGTATCTACGGCAAGCAGTCGATCGATGCGAGGAGTTTTCTCCCTATTCGAGGCGGGCTTGCCGGACTGGAAAAACTAGGTGTCCATATGTCAGAACTGTTGAAAAACATCGATGCGCGTACCCGGCTGGCCGGCACCAACAAGCTGGAGATCCTGCTGTTCTCCCTGGGTGTCGATCAACGCACCGGCCGCGAAGAAACATTCGGCATCAATGTGTTCAAGGTACGCGAAGTCATGCGCACGCCGGCCATCACCTCGGCGCCCGACATGCCGGCTGCGGTCAAGGGCATGGTGTCGCTGCGCGGCGTCCTGGTGCCGGTCGTCGACCTGGCCGATTTCATCGGCATGCAGCCCGCAACTCCGCGCGACATCATGATCGTCACCGAGTACAACGGCCATACGCAGGGTTTCCTGGTCCAGTCGGTCGACACGATTTTGCGGCTCGACTGGTCGAAGATGCGCGTGCCGCCCGAAATGCTGACAGCCAATCTCGGCGGGCTGGTGACTGCCGTTACGGAACTGCAAGACAGCCGGCTGGTGATGATGCTCGATGTCGAGCGCATCCTGTCCGAAACGGCCAAGTACGATGACGCCGCTGTTTACAATTCCATCCAGCCGATCGGCCGCGAAGGGGTGACGGTCGTCTATGCCGACGATTCCTCCGTGGCGCGCGGCCAGATCGAGCGTACCCTGAGTGCCATGGGCATACGCGGGGTACCGGCGATGAACGGTCGTCATGCCTGGGAGGAACTGCAGAAAATCGCCAGCTATGCGGAGGCCTCGGGGCGTCCGATCAAGGATCTGGTGCAACTGGTGCTGACCGATGTCGAGATGCCCGAAATGGACGGCTACATCCTGACCAAGAACATCAAATCAGATGCCCGTTTTGCCGGGGTGCCGGTGATCATGCATTCCTCGCTGTCCTCGATGGCAAACCAGCAGCTCGGCCGATCGCTGGGCGTCGATGAGTATGTCCCAAAATTCGAGGCGCAACGTCTGGCCGAGACGCTCAGCCGAAGGTTGCAGGAGACCGGTTCGGCGGTCAGGCCGGCTTGACGGAGACGCGCAGATGAGCAACTTCGCTTCACTTACAGCAACAGAAGGCATTCCGACTTCACTGATCGAAAGTGTTGACGCGCGCACCAAGCTGGCGGGCTCGAACCGCATGGAAATCCTGCTGTTTTCGCTCGGCACCAACGAGACCTTCGGCATCAACGTCTTCAAGGTGCGCGAGGTCAGCAAGACGCCGAGCATCACCAGGTCGCCGAACATGCCCGCTGGCGTCGAAGGACTGATCAGCCTGCGCGGCAACGTGATTCCGGTCGTGTCGCTGGCGCAGGTCATGCAGCTTGCCGATGCCCCGCCCGGTCGCGGCGGCTCGATGATGGTCACCGAATACAGCAAGCGTACGCTCGGCTTCCTGGTGCACGATGTCGATCGCATCATCCGCGTCGACTGGGAGCGCGTGCGGGCTCCCGAGGCGGTTACCGGCGGCACGCAGGCCTACATCACGGCGATCACCGAACTGGACAGCGGCAAACTGGTGTCGATCGTCGATGTCGAGCAGATCATGGCCAATACCTTCGGCGAAGCGCTGGTGGGGCAGATCGAACGGGTGGGCAATGCCGATTACGATGTCTTCTTTGTCGATGACTCTTCCGTGGCGCGCAAGAAAATTGCCGAGGTGCTCGAGAAGATGGGCGTCCGCCACAAGCATGCCCTCAACGGCATGGAGGCCTGGACGCGCCTGTCGGGCATGGCCGCGCACGCCCAGCATACCGGCCGCAGCCTGCGCGAGGAAGTGAATGTCATCCTCGTCGATGCCGAGATGCCCGAAATGGATGGTTATGTGCTGACCAAGCACATCAAGTCGGACAGTCGCTTCGATGGCATCCCGGTCGTGATGCATTCCTCCCTTTCCTCGGAGGCCAACCGTGCCATGGGCAAGACCGTGGGCGTGGACGCCTACGTGGCCAAGTTCGATGCCGAAGCCCTGTCCGAAGCCTTGCGTCCGCTGCTGCTCAGGTCGCAGCGTGATGCCGCATAACAGTAACCGTCATACCCGGAGAACCGTGCATGCCTGCAGATCCCAGCAAAATCAAATTCCTGGTAGTGGATGATTTTTCGACGATGCGCCGTATCGTCCGGAATCTGCTCAAGGAACTGGGTTTCACCAACGTCGATGAAGCCGAAGATGGTGCGGTGGCCTGGCAGAAAATTCAGGGCGGCGCCTTCGATTTCGTCATCACCGATTGGAACATGCCCAACATGGACGGCCTGACCCTGCTGCAGACCATTCGCGGCAATGCCACTTACAAGTCGCTTCCCGTCCTGATGATTACCGCCGAGGCCAAGAAGGAAAACATCATTGCCGCAGCCCAGGCTGGCGCCACCGGTTATATCGTCAAGCCCTTTACCGCAGCGACGCTGAACGAGAAGCTCACCAAGATTTTCGAGAAACTGGGCTGGTAAGACAAACAATGGCCACCCAGCGCATGCGTGGGTGACGGGAATGGAATTCTCCAGTATGGCTAAACCGATCAAATTCGACGAATCTGGCGACTCGCAGGACCTGCAGGCCTTGTTTGACAGCATTGCTGCCGGCCCCGATTTCGTTGCGCCGGTCGCCGAGCAGAATTCATCGGGTGATTCGGACGAACTGCAGTCCTTGTTCGACAGTGTTGCCGATCAGGTGTCCGAGTCCGCCGCCGCGGCAGCAACCGTGGCAACCGTGGCAACCGTGGCAACTCCCAGCACGATCGCGGACGCTGCGGCCGGCGAGCCGGGAGCGGGCAGAGAGACTGCGCCCAAGGACGCGATGTACAACCGGCTTGGCCAATTGGCGCGCAGCCTGCATAACAGCCTGCACGAACTCGGTTACGACAAGTCGCTGGAAGATACCGCCCGCATGATTCCCGATGCGCGCGAGCGTCTGGCCTACATCGCCCAGATGACCGAGCAGGCGGCGAGCCGGGTCCTCAATGCCACCGACATCGCCATGCCGGTGCAGAACGAATTGGAGCAGCGCACCCGTGCGCTGGGAGCGCGCTGGGACAAAATGTTCGCCAACCAGTTGTCGGTTGATGAATTCAAGGCGCTGGTTGTCGACACGCGCACTTTTTTTGCCGATTCACCGACGAGCATCGAAATCACCAGCGCACAGTTGACCGAGATCATGATGGCGCAGGATTTCCAGGACTTGACCGGTCAGGTGATCAAGAAAGTGGTCGAAGTCATCCAGAACTTCGAAACGCAACTGCTGCAGATTCTGGTCGAAGTGATGCCCGAGGACAGGAAGGGCGTGGCGCCGGTCAACCTGATGAACGGTCCGGTGATCAACGCTGCGGGGCGTGTGGATGTGGTGACCAGTCAGACGCAAGTCGATGAACTGCTGGACAGCCTGGGGTTCTGATGCGGGCTTTATGCGGAGATACTCATGAGTGATTTTGGCGGAATGGAAGACCTGCTGCAGGATTTCCTGACAGAGGCAACCGACTTGCTCTCGGATGTCGACAACAAGCTCGTCGACCTGGAAAAAAATCCGCAGGATCGCGGCCTGCTGAATGACATTTTCCGCGGCTTCCACACCATCAAGGGCGGCGCCGGGTTTCTCAACGCCACGGAACTGGTCACCCTTTGCCACCTTACGGAAAACCTCTTCGACAAGCTGAGGAACGGCGAACTGGATCTGAGCAAGGAAATCATGGACAGCATCATGGCTGCCACCGCTTCCGTGCGGGAGATGTTCGGCCATCTCGACAGCGGCGTGCAGCCGCCACCCGCAGAAGCCGGCCTGATCGCCAATCTCAAGGCTGCGCTGGCGGGCGAGCTGGTCGCGGCGGCGCCGGTCACTCCGGTCACGCCAGTCGCTAAGGCGCCTGCTCCCGTGGCGCCTGCCGATCCCGCCAGTGGCCCGGACTGGGACAAGCTCTTCGGCGCCCTCGCCGGCACAGCTCCTGTCGTTGCCCCTGCCGCTGCCGTTCCGCCAGCGCCGACTATTTCTTCAGCTGCGGTGATGCACACCCAGGTTGCCGACCAAACACCGGAAACCATCATCCAGCATGCGATCGGACGCCGTGCCACGGACAAGCCGGGGGCGCTCTCGGCGCCGGTCGGCCGGCGCGACAATGAAAAGTCGCGCGACAACTCGATTCGCGTCGATACCGCCCGTCTCGATCAGGTGCTCAACCTCTCGGGCGAAATCGGCCTGACCAAGAACCGTCTGAATGCGCTGCGCAGCGACATCCTCAATGGCCGCAGCGATACCGACACCCTGCATGCGCTCGACCAGGCCGTCAGCCAGCTCGATCTGCTGGTGTCCGACCTGCAGAACGCCGTCATGAAGACGCGCATGCAGCCGATCGGCCGCCTGTTCCAGAAGTATCCGCGCATCGCGCGCGACCTGGC